>CAZKCX010000314.1:1579-7858 GCA_964550865.1 uncultured Planctomycetales bacterium | reverse complement strand
CGACGAGGATCTCCGCAAGGACAAGTACGTCGTAAAGTCCGATGACGCGATCGAAGAGGCGGTCGAGCTGGCGTTCCTGTACGACCCGCGCGTGTACTTGTTCCATGTGACGGCGGACGTGGAGGGCGGTGTCGCCACGCTGCGCGGGCAGGTCGACAACCTCAAGGCGAAGCGATCGGCCGGCCAAGACGCCAGGAATACGGTGGGGGTGACCCGCGTCAAGAACCGCATTCGCGTCCGTCCCTCGACGCCGACGGATGCCGAGCTCGCAGAGAACGTCCGGGACGCCCTGCGGCGCGATCCGTTCGTGCATACGGACGAGATCACCGTAACGGCGGTCGATGGGACGGTTTACCTGTACGGAAACGTGAATACGTACTTCGACAAGGGACAGGCGGACGACGTGGCGTCGAAGGTGTACGGCGTGACCGAGGTCGAGAACAACCTCGAGGTCGAGACGCCCGAGCCGCTGGTCTACGACCCGTACATGCCGCCGCCGTATCCGTACTACCCCGCCTGGTACGACTACGTGCCGAACTACACCTACCAGACCGACTCGGAGATCCGAGAGGAGATCAATGACGAGCTGTGGTGGAGCCCGTTCGTCGATGCCGACGAGGTCACTGTTTCGGTGGAGAACGGCCGGGCCACATTGACGGGCGTCGTCGATTCGAGGTCGGAGTTCAACGCCGCCACGGAGAACGCCTATGAGGGCGGCGCGGTCTGGGTGGACAACGACCTGGAGATCGAAGGAGAGTGAACGCGGCTCGGGCATCAGGGTCTCCTCGTAGCTGTTTCCCGAATGCGCTCCGACGTCTTTGTCGGGAGCGGATGAAACGCGAGGACGGATCCGTGCGGCGTCGGAAAGGGGTTTGCTTCGTCGCCGGACGGGCCCGTTCGAATGACGAAGGGAGTGACGCGAGACATGTTCTTTGCAGAGGTCATTTTTGCGTTGGTCATTGCGCTGGTGCTCGCCGGCATCTTGGCGTATCCGCTGGATCGTCGGGGACCGGGTCCGGCGGAAGGCCTGGTGTTCTTCTTCCTGATCCTGTTCCTGGCGGCCTGGGCGGGCGGCGTCTGGCTGACGCCCGTCGGTCCGCCGCTGTGGGGTGTGCCGTGGGTCAGTTTTCTGCTGGTAGGCATCATCATCGCATTGATCGTGGCGGCGGGCGCCCCGCCTCGCAGACCGCCGGTTGAGGCTCCTCCGGAAGAGGTCGGCGCCGCCGGCGCCGTCGCGGTGACGTTGGGCGTGGTCTTCTACGTTGCGTTGATCGCCCTTCTGGCGGCGATCCTGGCGCACTACATCTGGATATTATAGATAATTCCGAGCCGGTGGGGGCGGGCCGCCGGGCGCTCCGGTTCTATCGAGGGACGGGGGGGCGCAGTGTGTCGTCTGTCCCCGGCCGCTGTGAAGCCAAATCCGTATGTCCCGCAAAGGATTAGCTGATCCTATAACGCGCCAGCATCACGCCATAATGTTGGTCGTCGTGAACCCGATGCCTCCAGTTCTCGTCCGCCATCCGGAAGGCAATGTCCCCCCGCAAGGAGGCCGAGCCAATTCTGGAATCGCCCTGACCTAGCGGACAAGGAACCTGGACGGCGGGGATTTCCTTGCCGAAGCGGGGCGGAGTCTTCGTAGGGGGATGGGGTATCGAAGCTTCGCGACGACTCTGGGCGCCTACGGGTGCGCAATACCAACCCGCATCACACCTGGGGAGGCGCGATGCGGGCAGGAGGAGGGAGGGGGAAAGATGTATGATACTACGACCTCAACGCCGACTTGTTCACGCCGATCTGACTGTCGAGAAGTCGTCGGCCGCTGGGCCTCGCGGTCGTGCTTGAGGGCTACATGACGGCTCCCATCGGCTTCCGCACGCCAAGGCGGTTCTGCACGGTTCTGACCCCGGACGATCGGGCCGCGATGTTATGTGCCCGTCGCCAGGCCTCCCGGTTGGGGACGGTTCCGCTCAACGTCACTTGACCGTTGCTTACGCGAACATTGACCGCACCTTGCCCGATTCGCAGATCGCGCCCCAGGCGCGAAGTGACCTGCTGGGCAATGCGAATGTCCGCCATGCGAGACATCATCGTTCCTCCTTGGCTTGCGATCTCGAGCTTCGCTACGCGCGTGCTCATGTACGTTCCATTGGAAACCTGGCGGTCGGCCTTAAATCATCACTAAGGAATCGATGAGGGTGGGCTAACCCTACAGCGCAAGGTAGTGGCTTTGCGGCATGGGCAGCCTCTCTGGCGCTTTGAAAACGAGGATCAGCTCGGCAGTTTCGTCGACCTTGCGCTGTAGTGCTCATCGCGAGGCCTGCTGGGGAATTGGTTCAGCGCACGTGGCCGTCCGATGTCTGGGCCGTCGAGGTGGTTGTGGTCGCAGGCGGGGCGTCGACCGGAAGGATCTGCTTGCGCAGCCACCGGGCGGACTCGTCGATGGTCTTTTTGTCCTTCTCCCGGTCGACCATGTAGTTCGCGCGTCGCATGGTCTCGACGCGGATGCTGCCGACGAGGGGGCGCAAGGCGTCTACGAGGTCTTCGTTCTTGGCGGCCTCGCTGCCGAGCAGGAGCACGGCGTCATAGGGAGGAATGGTATTCTTGGGATCGTCCAGGATGACCAGGTCGTAAGCGGCGATTCGGCCGTCGCTCGTGAAGGCCGAGATCACGTCCGCGTTGCCTTCGCGCACGGCCTTGTAGAGGAACGTCGAATCGTAGCTGGCCTGATCGGCGAAGTCGAGGCCGTACGCGTTCTTGATGGCTCGCCATTCCGGTCGGCCGAAGAACTCGTAGTCACCGCCGATCTTCATGCCGGGGGCATGGGGTGCGAGATTGCCGATGGCGGTCGCACCGAGTTTCTCCGCTTGGTTGCGGGCCATCGCCAGGCCATAGGCGTTCTCGAAGCCCAGGGCACCGAGGCAGTGAATGCCGTGCTGCTCCTTCAACCATTCGCGGACCTCATTCATGACCCGATCGGCGTCCGGCTGCTTCTTTTGGTCCATGTAGTTCGTCCAGATCGTGCCGGTGTAGTCGACGTAGCAGTCGATCTCGTTGTTGCTCAGGGCGTCGAAGACCACGGTCGATCCCAGGCTTTCCCTCTCGTTCGTTCTGAAGCCGGCCTGCTCCAAAAGGTCTGCGATGACCGACGAGAGGATGTACTGCTCGGTGAAGGTCTTTGTTCCGATTCGAACGGTCGCCTGCCCCACGGCCGTATCGCTCCGCTGGATCGCTCGAACCGCGGCCGGTGCGAACCCGCCGCCGAGGAAGACCGCCGCGAGGACCGCTGCGCACAGGATCCCCAGCCCGCGCCGCCGTTTCTCCACCGACTTCTCCAGTCCGCCGATGAGCAGGTCAAGCAAGATGGCGAGGACGACCGCCGCCAGGCAGCCGACCAGCACGGCCGTCCAGTTCCGTGTTTGCAGGCCGCGGAAGATGTAGTTTCCGAGGCACCGCTGGCCTACGGGCGTGGCCAGCGTCGCGATGCCGACCACCCAGACGGTGGCCGTTCGGATGCCCGCGATCATCACCGGCAGCGCGAGCGGCAGCTCGACCTTCCAGAGGACCTGCCGCGGTGTCATGCCCACTCCTCGCGCGGCCTCGACGACCGACGGATCGACCCCCAGGATGCCGGTCACGGTATTTCGAAGGACCGGCAAGATGCTGTACAGCGTCAGGGCGATGACCGTGGGGTAGAAGCCCAGCGCCGAGACCTCGAACCCAAGTGTCATGGCCGTCACCACTCCGAAGCCGGCCAAGACCGGCACCATCAGCGCCAGGAGCGCGAAGCTTGGGATGGTCTGTATGACGCTGACGGCCGTCAACGCGGGATAGCGGAGGGTAGGCCGCCGGACAACGAGCATCGCGAGCAGCAGGCTGAGACAGATCCCCAGACCGAGTGGGATCACCGTGATCATGAGGTGATTGGAGAGATTGGCCGGGAGGATCTCGAGCTGTTGGCGCAGGTTCTCCATGCTCAGGCCTCGTCCGCCCCTTCCAGCAGGGCCTCGACGCGGGAGGCCTGTCGTTTGGGCATGTCCATCAACTGCTCGACGTACTCGTCTTGGGAATCGGTGAGCAGCGCGCGCGGCGTTCCGATGTGGACGATCTTGCCGGCGTTCATGACGGCGATCCGGTCCGCCATCAGCAGCGCCTCGGTCATGTCGTGCGTGACCATCACGGTGGTCAGGCCCAGCTCGCCGTGGATCTTGCGGAACTCGTCCTGCAATTCATCGCGCGTCAACGGATCCAGCGCACCGAGCGGCTCGTCCATGAGCATGAGCTTGGGCTTGCCGGCCAGCGCGCGGGCAAGCCCCACCCGCTGCTGCTGTCCGCCGGAGAGATCGCGCGAGGCCCGGTCGCGGTACTGCTCCGCCGGCAAGCCGATCAGCTCGAACAGCTCATTCACGCGCGAACGGATCTTCTCCTCGTCCCAGTTGTAGAGCCGGGGGACCACAGCGAGGTTCTCGCCGACGCTCATGTGCGGGAAGAGCCCGATGCCCTGGAAGACGTATCCGATGCGGCGTCGAAGGTCGACAGGGTCCATGGCGCCGACATCTTCGCCCTCGATGCAAATCGTGCCCTCGGTGATCTCGATGAGGCGATTGATGGTCTTGAGCGTGGTGGTCTTCCCGCAGCCGGATTCACCCAGAATGACGACCAACTCGCCCTCGGCCACCTCCAGGTCGACGCCGTCGACGGCGAACGTTTCCCCTTCGTCGTAGGACTTGCGAACGCCTTCGAGGACGATCATCGGATTTGCTTGGTCGTTCACGACCGGCTCCCGTAAAGGCTTCTCACGAGGGCACAGGCAAGAAGAAGACACAAGCCGCTCTCGGGCCCGAAGGTGAGCGATTGCGTACCTCGAGCCGGCACGGGCCTCCCATGGGAGGATGCAGACGATTCATCGGGAACACAACCGATTGGATGCCTGGCCCGGGGGAGGCTTTACCCACCCGCGGCGCGTGATTTGGGTACCCTAATGCATTACTCATCTCTCCCTCACGGGCCTGCGACCACAATACGAATGACGGTTCGGAAGAACATTCCGTGCGTCTTGAGCTGCGCTATGCGGATC
This sequence comes from uncultured Planctomycetales bacterium, assembly GCA_964550865.1. Taxonomy (GTDB): domain Bacteria; phylum Planctomycetota; class Phycisphaerae; order UBA1845; family JAFGLZ01; genus JAFGLZ01. Next base: position 2,784 of record CAZKCX010000314.1, on the reverse strand, counting down.
TGAGGGCCTCCGACGCGGCAGGAACCCTCGGCAGCGCGCATGCCGAGAGGTAGGCGAAACGAACGGTCCGATGAGGAGAGGCCGGTTCGGGGAGTTTGGTTTGACGCGAGTAGGCAATGAGAAGATCGCCGACATGCTGAGCGAGGTCGCTGACCTGCTCGATCGGGAAGACAGCAATCCCTTCCGGGTGCGCAGCTACCGGCGGGCCGCGGAGAGGATCCGCAGCATGGAGCGGCCCGTCGCGGAAATCCTGGAAGACCAGGGCGTCACGGGCATCAAGGAGATGCCCGGGGTCGGCATCGGCGCGAATCGACGAAGGACGAGCCTGATCGTCGGCGGCGTGCTGCTGGGGGTGGGCACGTGGATTGGATTTTGGCTCATGGGCTTCTGGGGGGAGATGCTGTGGTTCCGGGCGCTCGAGCAGAGCGGACGATTCTGGCGGGAGGTATTCTGGAAGCTCGGCGTCGCCGTCGGTGGTCTTGTGGCGGCGGGGGTGGCGACCTTCCTGCTGACGTGGCCGCTGCGGGGACGCCCCGTCATTCGGGCGATCTCCGTGGGGATGGCGGCGTTCGTGGGGTTGTCGTGGGGCAAGGGAAATTGGCCGACGGTCGCGATGTACGTCCACGGCGTCTCGACCGATCTCGCCGAGCCGATTCTGGGTCGGCCTATCGACTTCTACCTGTTTGTGCTGCCGCTGTATGACGCCCTGCACAGCCTGGGGCTGCTGATTGCGATCATCGCTCTGTTCGCCTCTGCGGTCGGCATCTTCATGCGGATCGAGGACGGCGAGTTCACCCTGGTCAACACGGAGTCGGGGCCGCCGCAAGACCCGGCCCGCTATCGATCGCTTTTCCTTAGCGCAGCGGTCGTATTGGCCGTCTGGTCATGGGGGCAGTATCTGAACCGGTTTCATCTGCTGTACTCGGAATGGGGCGTGGCAACGGGGGCTGGCTGGACCGATGTGCACGTTCGTCTGCCGGGGTACTGGATCACGTGCGCGGCCTATGCGGTGCTGGCCGGGGTCCTCTTGATCGGTCCGGTTCGCCGCAAGCTCCTGGAGGGCCCGGTCCGACGGGCGTTTCAGAAGGCGGAGCTGCCGATCGCCTTCACGCAGATGGGCGTCATCGGCGCGGCGGTCGTTGGGGCGCTGCTCGTTCGCTTGGTGGTGTTGGGTCTCGTTCCTGGGTTGCTCCAGTGGTTCCGCG
>CAZKCX010000314.1:0-1569 GCA_964550865.1 uncultured Planctomycetales bacterium | reverse complement strand
GAACTGGCGAAAAAAATCCATACTTCCCAGCCTTCACCTTCGAGAAGCCGTACATTGCGCACAACATCGAGTTCACGCGAAAGGCCTTTCGACTGCACCGGGCGGAGGAGCGGGAGTTCCCGGCCTCGGAACGGTTCCCCCGGTCGCTCGTCAAGGCGAACCGGCAGATGTTCGACAACATACGCCTTTGGGACTACCGCGCGCTCGCGCAGGTCTACAGCCAGTTCCAGGAAATCCGGTTGTATTATGAGTTCACGGATGTGGACATCGACCGCTATCGGATCGACGGGCGGTACCGTCAGGTGATGATCTCGGCGCGGGAGTTGGAGCTGTCGAATCTGCCCTCGGCCAGTCAGACATTCGTCAACCGACACTTCAAGTACACGCATGGCAACGGCGTGACGCTGACGACGGTAAGCGACTTCACCGCGGAAGGGCTACCCGACCTGCTCGTCAAGGACATCCCGCCGGTGAGCCGCTTCGAATCGCTCGAGGTCGCCCAGCCGCGCATCTACTACGGCGAGCTGACGGGCGATTACGCGGTCGTCAACAGTAAGGAGCGAGAGTTCGACTACCCCCGCGGCCAGGAGAACGTTTACGTTCATTACGACGGAACCGGCGGCGTGCGGATCAGCAACCTCTGGCGACGGATCCTGTTCGGCTGGAAGCATGGCCAGACGCGCTTCCTGCTTTCCGGCTATCCCACGGCGCAAAGCCGGATCATGTTCCGCCGTGAGATCCGCCAACGCGTTCAGGCCCTCGCGCCGTTCCTGCGGTTCGACAAGGACCCGTACGTGGTCTTGGTCGACGGCAGGCTCCAGTGGATCCTCGACGCGTACACGACGTCGACCCGCTTTCCGTATAGCCAGCCCTTCGACGCCGGCGGTATGGCCGGTTATGGCGGTGCCGATGAGGAGCGTCGACTTACCAGCGAGGTGGACTACCTGACGGGGGTCAACTACATCCGCAATTCGGTCAAGGCGGTGATCGACGCCTATGAGGGCACGGTCCGTTTGTACGTGATGGAGCCGGAGGATCCGATCATCCAGACGTGGCAGAGGATCTTTCCCGATCTCTTCATCTCGCGCGACGAGATGCCGCCCGAGCTTTTCGACCACGTGCGATACCCCGCGGACCTCTTGCTCGTTCAAGGACTCGTCTACGCCAAGTATCACATGACGGACCCGGAGGTCTTCTACAATCTCGAGGACCTCTGGGTGCGGGCCACCGAGAAGTACTACCAGAGCGTCCAGGCCGTCCAGCCGTACTACATCCTGTGGAAGCCTCCGGGGTCCGAGGAGTTGGAGTACGTCCTGATGCTGCCCTTCACGCCGAAGAACAAGCAGGTGCTGATCGGGTGGATCGCGGGGATGTGCGACGGCGACAACTACGGCCGCTTTCTGGCCTACCGCTTCCCCAAGGAGCGTCGCCTGCTCGGTCCGCAGCAGGTGGAGACGAAGATCGACCAGGACCCGCATCTGTCGGGCCAGCTGACGCTGTGGGATCAGCGAGGTTCGAAGGTGATTCGCGGCAACGTGCTCGCCATCCCCGTCGCCGGGACGCTGATGT
>CAZKCX010000313.1:0-7859 GCA_964550865.1 uncultured Planctomycetales bacterium | reverse complement strand
GCTGCGGAACCGTCGCGAGGACATCCCGCTTCTGGTCGAGCACTTCACCAAACGGGCAAGCGTCGAACTAAACATGCCCAAGCCGACGGTCTCGGACCCCGCCATGTCCGCCCTGGCCGGCTACAAGTGGCCCGGCAACATCCGCGAGCTGCAGAACATCATCGAACGGGCCGTCCTCATGGCCGACGGAAAGGACGTCGAGATCGGCCACCTCCCGCGCGAGATCATCGGGGAAGAGGCCGAAATGGTCGTTCCGGAAGGCGACGGCAGTCTGTGGGGCTACGAGAAGGCGATGATCGTCAAGGCCCTTCAGGAGTGCGGATGGAACCAGTCCAAGGCGGCGCGGTCGCTCGGCATCAGCCGAGACAACCTCCGTTACCGCGTCAAGAAGTACAACATCCAGAAGCCGAAGTAGTACGCACCACACGAGACGCGTTGCTGTTCATCCCTATTCCAAACTCAGAGACGGTTACGCCCCCTGGATCGTGAACCTCTGCTCGAGCCAGCCCGTGCCGTCCTTGACGCGGACCTTCAGCTCGTGCTTGCCGGGCGGGACGACCTTGTCCGACGCGTAGTCCTCCGTGCCGAGCAGGTACGGTGGACCGTCGCACTTCGTCACGAGCTTGCCGTCCAGGTAGAGCTCCATGGGTCCGAGCGCCACGCCTTCCGTCCATAGGCGCAAACGCTCCCAGCGGTGATAGGCCGGCCCCGGGTGCGAGGACCTGGAGAGATAGATCCCCTTGCTGCATCGCGGCCGCATCGCATGGTGACGCTCCCACCATCGGCGGACGTCCTCGCTGCTGGCGAGCAGGCGCATGGTTCGGCGGTCCAGCGGGGGCCCCAACACTCGGGAATCTGCTTGATAGACGTAGATCCCATCCACGCCCGCCTCGTAGAGCCGCGCGACCTGCCCAAGGTAGGGACCGGGCACGATTAGCCCCCAGCTCAGACCGTCGACGCACGGCAAGAGCTTGCACTTCGAGCCACGAACGGCCGCCAGGTAGGGGGCGGGGTCGATATGAAGGTGTCGGCCCTGGATGTTGCTGGGGCAGAGGAAGTCGACCCAGCCCTCGCGGACCCAGGTCTCGTAGTCGAAGAGCTCCCATCGCCGCACATGGGGCCCGGGGAACCGCACGAGGATCGGCACGTGCTTGCCGCGTCTCTTGCCGAACTCTTCGGCGAGGCGTCGGAGCGACTGCATGAACGTGTTTGCGGTTTCGACCTTGTCGATCGTCTCGGGGTAGCGGCAGAAATCGAGGGAGAGCGCTTCGGCGCCGATCTCGAGCGCCTCGCGATAGAGGCTGAGCGCGTACGCCCGGACCTCCGGCACCTCGTAGCGCAGCGCCGAGCCGCGCATCCACTCGGGGTGCTTCTTCGAGAAGTCCCCTTGGAGCGGGCTGCCCGGATAGCAATTGCTCGCGCCGAAGTTGGCGTGCAGGCGAAAGCCCAACTCCCGCGCGTAGCGGAGCGACGCGCCGAGCGTGTTGGTGAATTGCTGCATCCGTCCGACGTTGTCGGTCTCCGGGCTCGGGTCGCCCGGCACGGGATCGCCCCGCGTGGCGTAGATGAGTTGGTCGGTCAGCCGGGATTCGTAGACGACCTTCATGCCGAAGCGGCCGATCTGCATGTCAACGATCGGAATGCGGGCCTCCGGATAGGCCGAAAGCGGCTCGCGGTGTTGCGCCGGGCTTCGGACGTCGCTGTGGAACGCCCAGGAATACGGCTCCCAATAGCCCGCGATGAGTTTGTCCGGCTTGCCGAGGAAGGGCGCCCGCAGACGGGCTAGCAGCTCGTCGGTCAGCGGCACAAAGCGGACGCAGTCGATGCTGGCGTTGGCCGGGCCGGTATAGGCGTGGGGCTGCTCGAGCACGAGGTGCTGGCGGTCCATGCGCCGCCACTGCCAGAGGACCTCGTGTCCGCGCTTGGGCGAGGCAACCAGGTCGGTGCGCTCGTCCCCGGTCAGCCGCAGGCGGATCGAGCCCCAACCCGCCACCGTCCGCACGAAGACCGCGTAGTGGCCTTTCAGTTCCAGCGGGTACGTCAGCTGCCGCAGCGGGATGTTGTCTTCCGTGCGTCCGTAGAGTGCGTTGCCGCGGGAGACGCCGACCTTGGCGTCCACGCCGGTTCGATAGGCCCACTTCCTCTCGCCGGGCTTGGGCTCGACGCCCTTGGCCACCAGTCCGCGCTGCATGACCTGTGACCAATCCTCGACGACGGTGACGTCGGAGTTGTCCGCTCGGATGCGCTGGGTGTGGGTCATCAGGGCTTTGCCGCTTGGGGTCCGGAGTTCGATACGGAAGTCGATGTCGACACGGCCGTTCACCTCCGCCTCGGGGTACGGATGGAAGATGACAGTGCGCTTGAGACCTGCGGCGCGGCGTTCGATGATGCGCCCTTGCTGGAACCACTCGTTCCAGATTGATCCCTGCGTTAGACGTAGGCCAGTCTCGGAGATCAGCGGCCTGACGGCGGCCGTCCGCCACGCGGACTTGCCCGCGGGCGAGAAGCTACACTGGACCACCACCTCGTCGGGCGCGTTCTGAGGGACTGCGTACGTAATGTGCACGTAGCGCGTGATGGGGTCGATCTCGGTAGAAAGGGTCTGGGCGTCGGCGTTCGCGGCAAGGGCGCCGAGTGTCATCAGCACTAGCACCCCGGGCGCGAAGATAGTCAGCGCAATACGGAGCGGCGTCCACTTCTGTAACATAGGGTCCATTGCCTTACTCCTGTTGAGGCTGAGATGCCTTGGTGGGTGGCCCACCGCTTTGAGCGGTGGGGAACACGAATCGACGCAAGAGAAACCGCATCCCCATCGCGTCAGCGATGGGCCCCACGGCTGAAGCCATGGGCCACCCGGTTCGCTTCCTTGGTATCGGTTCTTCAAAGATACCCTCAGTTGCTCCCCTACGGTCTCACCCACAGCGCCAGGTCCTCCCAGACCACACCCTTGTCGGCAGAGCCGGAAAGCGCGACCTCGATCTTGTTCTCGCCGCGCCGGATCGTGGAGCGATCGGGCGTCGCCGTTAGCAGGTTCTTCTCGAGCTGAAGTCCGTCCAACGCCTTCCCATTCAGCGTGACGGTGACGTCGTCGGTCGATATGAGCCCCTTGAAGCGCAGCTGCAGCTCGAGCCCGGACGGCGTCGTCTTCGCCATGTCCTCGCCCACGCGAAGCACGGCACTCGCTGCCTTGCCCGGCGTGAGCTTGCGCGGCGTCTCCGGCGAGATGGGCGAGCGGTTCAGGAACTTCATCCCACCGACCATCCATCGATTGACCACTCGCACGCCGCGGGCCCCGGTCGTATAGACGCGCTCCTTTTTGGCGATCGTCTCCGGCGATCCGATCTCCCTCCAGAGCGGGCTCTTGGCGTTGTGGTAGTTGAACATGAAGATCCCGTCCGCACCGGCGTTCCAGACGTTCATCGCGCGGCCTCGATAGCTCGCCAGCGAGCCGCGGATCTTCTTGGCCTGCTTGTCGCGGAATCGCGTCTCGCTGAGGCTCGGATAGACCGGCACGTCGTACTGGTGCGCCAGCTTCACGGACGGCTCCCACGGGTTGAGCCGGAAGTACCCGCTGACGACCCAGATGTCGATCAGGTCGTCTCGCATCCACCGTTCAACGTCGAGCCCCATCGCCCGGCAGTAGTCGACCGAGTCGGGCGTCCTCGCCGAGACGAGGATCGGCCGACCGCGCTCGGCACCCCGGCGGTCGGCCATCTTGCGGACGCGGCGCAGCAGGTCGGTCATCATGTCTCGCTCGGCCTGTGAGCACGGCTTGCCCCACGCGTGCGACTTGAAGTAGACCGGGTGCCGGAAGAAGTCCATCAGCACGCCGTCGACGTTGTAGTTCTGGCAGACCTCCTCGATGAAGCGGAACGCCAGGTCGCGGATCTCGGGCACGGCGTAGTTGACAGCCGACCACCCACCGACCTTCGCCCGCTTCTCCTTGGAGGAGACCAGCCATTCCGGGTGCTCCTTCTTGAGCTTGGGGAAGAGGAACGGCGAGTACCAGCCGCCCCAGGCGTCGTGCGTGTCGTTCATGCGGAACGACCAGAAGATCTCCATGTCCTTCTTCTTGCAGAAGTCCACGACGATCTCGAGGCAGTCTGTGCCCTGCTCGATGAAGTCTCGCGTCTTGTTCCAGCTGAAGCCCTTCTTGCCGGTCTTCGGCTCCTTGGCCGTGCAGTCGAAGACCTCACCGATCTTGGTATTGTGCGTGAAGATGCTGAAGCCCGAGCTCCACGTGCAGTAGACGATCGTGTCGACGCCCGTGCCGACCAGCGCGGTGGTCCGCGCGTCGAGCAGGGCCTTCGGCGTCGCCTCTTTGAGGTAGTACACGACCTCGTTGCCGTCGTTGTCGATGATGATCCGGCGCTCCCGGTGGGCCGCCTGCTCGCGGAGCTCCTTGATCCGCTCGAGGCTCACCACTTGCTTCGCCTGCTGGGCCTGCACCGTTCCCGCCGCAGTCCATAGAACGGCCGACGCAACCGCGGCGAGACCGATCTGTCGTGCGGGCATGTGTCGTTTGAATCGAGACATCGTTCACTCCTTTCGATCGTTCACGGCGCCCGACATGCGCCGAACGCGAATCACCCAGTCGAATGAGCGTTCACACCTGCTCGAAGCGGCGGCGGGTCTACTTCGCGCAAGCCCCGAAGGCCTAAGCCGCCGTACTCCACACGGGGTGGCCCACCGCTTCAGCGGTGGGGGACGCGAATTGCTGCGCTTCATACTGCTCCGCATACCACCAATATTGCGTTTCAGAAATGCCGCGACGACCCGCCCGAGCCGCGGCATTCATGCCGCGCGGCCGCGCCGGATGAATCCGGCGGTTCGACGCAGCTCACCGCAAGCGGCTCGGGCAACAACCGTGGCACGCATGGACATTGCCATAGTCGTGCTACTTGTCGAAACACGGTACTACGGCACGATCGCGATCTTCACGTACCGGTCCGGATGGTTCACGAACAGCTCGAACGCCTCCGCCACGTCGTCCAGACTCATCACCTCCGACAGCAGCGGCCTGAGCCGGACCTTGCCCTCGGCCACGAGGGCCATCGCCTGCCTCATGGTTCGAGGCTTCTCTTCGCGCGGCTCGGCCGCCATGTGGAGCTGCAGGCACTGTCGCTCCCAAAACGCCATGTCGAGTTCCATCGGCCTGGCGTGCGTGCCGAAGACCGAGACGATCCCGCCTTGCCGAACGATTCGCTCGCAGCTGCGGAACGACGCTTCGATGCCGGTCGCCTCGATGGCGACGTCCAGTCCGTCGGCCTGCTCGGCCCGGATCGCGTCGACAACGTCGTCCACCGTCGGGTCGAACGCGCGATTCGCGCCCAGCTCCAGCGCGAGTTCCCGACGCATTGGGATCGGGTCCGCGACGAAGACACGCTCGGCGCCATATGCCCGAACCGCCTGCACGCAGAGCTGACCCGCCCCGCCGAGCCCGCTGACGAACACGCTCGCGCCGGGTCGGACGGACAGCTCCGCCGCGCGGACTGCCACCGGAAGGAGCTGCGCGATCGCCCCTTCCTCGAAACCGACGTGCTCGGGCAGATGCGCGAGGAGGTCGGCGTCCGAGACGGCGAACTCGGCGAACCCGCCCCAGGCCATCCGCGAGACCACGCGATCGCCCTCGACGAAGCCGTCGACGTTCGCGCCGACGCGATCGATCGTGCCGGCCACCTCATGCCCCATCGGCTGCGGCCACTCGAGCGTGCTCAAGCCCGTGTAGTAGCGGACGTCTGTGCCGCATAGCGTGCAGGCCCGGACGCGGATGAGGCACTGGTCCGGTCGAATCTCCGGGACCGGCACGTCTCGGATCTCGTAGTGACCGACGCCGAGTTGGTATGCAGCCTTCATGCAGTGGTTTCCGTTGAGCTTATCGCTGGGGCATTGTCTTTCCGCTCTCGCGGCGGATCAAGCCGCCGACGTCGCACCGGCATCTTGCCCTTGACGTAGCACGGGCATCTTGCCCGTGCGTTGACATAGTCATCTTGCCCGCAGAGGAGCACGGGCACCTCGCCCGGGTCCAACGGCCGCATTTGCCGCACTGCGGCGCCGCGAAGCTGGCGTGGACGTGCCGATTGCCCCGGAGCGGCGGCGGTGTGCCCCCCGAACGAGACCTTGCCCGTCCCGCATGAGCGTCTGGGGGATCCATGACCGCGCGTCCCAGTAGGCACCCGACCTAATCCGATGGCATGCCTAAAGTTAGCAAGAACTAACGTTGTCGGGGTCGCGCGCGCACCATAGAATCGAAGTGGGTGGCGGGTTGTTCTTCCCTATGCACGTCGCGGGCTGCGAGGAGGCACACATGTCGGCAATCGGACGTAGGTCGGGGCAAAGCTCTCGCGGATTCACGCTGATCGAGCTGCTGGTGGTGGTGGCGATTATCGCGCTGCTGATCTCCATCCTGCTTCCAAGCCTGAGCAAGGCCCGGGCCCAGGCGCGGACGACGCTGTGCGCGTCACGCATCGCCCAGCTCGCCAAGGCATTCCTCATCTACGCCGATGACTACGGGGAGGCTCCTCCTTTCACTGCGTACGGCCGAGGCAAGGATCCCGACGACAAGCTGACCTGGCAGGCCTTGTATGATCCGTCCGGAAACTTCCAGTATGACACGGAGAACTGGATGGCCGGGCCGGCGGCACAAGAGTTCATGTGGCTGGGCAACGAGAAGGATGCCGGTTGGCCAACGAATTGGGCCCGGACCGGGACCTTATTTACGTACACCCGGTTCGAGAGCCTCTATCGCTGCCCCGAGTTCGAGCGCATCAAGAACGGCGAGTGCTTCCAGAACGTCTTCAACTACAGTCGGTCCTCGCTCGGCCGGAAGGCCACCTACAGCAAATCTGATTTCGAGAACAGCAACAGCAGCGGTCTGACGCCCTTCGGATTCGGATTCAACGGCCCGATCCTCAAGACCAGCCAGCCGTATGCTCCCGCACAATGCCCGCTGGTGTTGGACGAGGATTGGCGCGGCTACGCTGGGCTTCACGGGGATATGGACTTCAGTTGGTGCGGTTGCGATCCGATCATGGACGTCGTGGACCAGTTCATCGGGGCGTATCACGGTTCGAAGGTCCAGGGCGTAGGCTATGACGGGGAGTGGAAGCTTCAGTACGGGCGAGAAAGGGGGAACGTCGCGATGTATGACGGGCACGTGGAGTTGATGCGCGACTGGTTCCCGCGCGAGGATCTGGGCTTGGGTGGCCGACCCAACCCTGTCTCCGTTCTCTTCACGATGCCCCAGGTGTTGGATGCGTTCCTTCACATGGCCGGTACGTTTGCGTACAGCCAACAGGGGCTCGGGCTGGATCAGGTCTGGGAGCTCCAGCCGTAGCCTCCTATCCTGCGCGCCGATCACCCCAACAACGCCTTGACCACGCGCTCCGCGCGCCGCCGCCAACCGCGGACGACCTTGCGGCCTTCCGTGATCCGCTTCCGCGCCAGGTCGAGTCGGAGGTTCCCCGGCATGCCCTGGCCGGTGCGATCCCGGATCGCCTGCACGGGGTCCTGCGCGTCGAGTGACTCCAACTCGTCGGCCACCTTTCGGTAGGCGTCGCGGAAGGGCATGCCGCCGGCCACCAGTTCCAACGCGCGATCGACGGCGAAGACCTCGCCGGCGAACCCGGCCCGGAGCCGATCCTTGTTGACCTTCAGCTTGTCGAACGTGACGTTCATCACGCGGACGCACTGGATCGCCAGGTTCACGCCGCGGAGGACCGCTCCCTTGGTCTGTTGGAAGTCGCGGTTGTAGCCGCTGGGCAGGGCCGTATAGATGCCGATGACCTCATCGTGGCAGGCGATGATCGACCGCGTCTTCGCGCGGATCAACTCCAGCCCGCACGGGTTCTTCTTCTGCG
>CAZKCX010000312.1:0-7873 GCA_964550865.1 uncultured Planctomycetales bacterium | reverse complement strand
CGGGAAGCCTTGGAGAGGGCGTATTCGTTCGCTATCGCGCTTCGAGACGAGGGCAAACCTACTCCGAAGCGCACGATTCCTGATGGCGATGGAGGCCTTGCTTTTGAATACATCACAGGCGGGCGCCTGGAGATTGTTCACATCTACGAAGACGGGACGGCCCAGCGGACCATTTACGGCGACGAGAAGCTCATGGTGTGCGAGGAGTTCTAAAACCAATCCGAGGGCGAGATGGCTCCTGCAGTGCTTCCCGAGCCCATCGAGGATGACGAAGTCCTGTATCGACGCGTCCCGGCCTCACAGGGATGGTGGAATGCGGCAAGGCCAGAAGACGGCTTGTCTCCTCAGGCCTTCCATCCCAATCGAAACGACACTGATGGCATATCCCTTTTCAGAGCGAAGCACACGAGCATCGAGCAAGCTGCCTCCGGGCGCCCGGGCAAGTCGTACTTCATAGCCGTTCTCAACGCCAGTGATCTCAAACAAGCGGGGATTGCGATCAGGGCCACCCCGACAAAGGAAGCTCCGGGGCATGCTTCCCTCCCAGAGCTCAATTATGCCAACCGCCGATCACCGGAAGCCAAGCGACTGGAAGGCTTGCTTGCCCGTGCGCTATGTTTGAAGGTTAAGGGCCCATTCCCCACCCCTGCCGACGAGGAGACATGAGCGGCGGGCTCCTATTCGGGTTTCGAGACTGAAAAGCCAAGCACGTACGACAAGGACAGTAGGAGTATCTCGGCATGCAATTCAGCCCCTGCTTCTGTGCAACTTCGGTCGTGCTCGGAATTGTGACACCTATCGCTAGGACAAATAAGGCTGCAACGCCAGATGTTCTCAATCCTGGGATTGTGCTCTGCGCCGAGGACGTCCGGCGCCAACGCGCCAGAGGAATACGAGAGGCCGAACCGGAAGACGAGAAGATCCGCGTCGCGTGTCTCGGCGACAGCATCACGAAGGGCGCGCGGACCCGGGACCCAAACTCCCAATCCTATCCCGCGCGATTGCAGGCCATGCTGAGTGACGGCTGGACGGTGCGGAACTTCGGCATCGGCGGGGCGACGCTCCTCAAGAAAGGCCGACCCAACATCTGGAAGAACCTTCGCCCCGCCAAGCGGTTCCGCCCGCACATCGTCATCGTCATGCTCGGCACCAACGACACGGTGAGCGGCAAGCGGAAGAACTGGGAACGGATCGACGAGTTCTCGCGAGACTGCAAGAAGCTCATCGAGGAATTTCGCACGCTACCCACGCGTCCGACGGTCTATCTCTGCGGGCCGACCGCCATGGTGCTCGAGACGCCGGGCCTATCGCCGAAGCGCCGCGCGAACCTGACCGAGCGCAGGCCGCGCCTCGAGAAGCTCCGTGGAATGATCGAGAGGATTGCCGAGAAGGAGCACGTGCGCTATCTGGATCTTGGCCCCGTCCTGCAGGGCCATCCGGAGCTGGTCACCCCCGGCGACGGCGTGCATCCGAATGTCGAAGGCTACAAGGCCATCGCCAAGCGAATCCACGGCGAGCTCCGCAGAAATCGTCTCACCCGAGCAACAACCGAGCCGGCGTCACGGTCACGTCCCTAGCGCGGTCCCCTTGGCCACGAACGTGGGTCCCCCGAGGCGGGAGGGTCTGCTCAATGTGCCACAGGCGGGCCGCGCGTGCCCCATAACGTAGCGATTGGGGCCGCGGGGTACTGTCTCAACGATGGCCGGCGCGCACGCAGACGACCGCGCTTCTATCGACGGCGGGGACGTCTCAGGATGCTACTCCTGTCCTTCCTCGGCCATGGCCCGCTTGCGAGAGAGCTTGACGCGGCCTTGATCGTCGATGGCGATGACTTTGACGACGACCTCGTCGCCGACCTTCACCTCATCCTCGACGTTTTTGACGTACTGGTCGGACAGCTCGCTGATGTGGCAGAGACCGTCCTGTCCCGGGGCGATCTCGATGAACGCGCCGAAATCCTTGACGCTGATGACGCGACCACGGTAGATCTTGTCGACCTTGATCTCCTCGGTCAGGAGCTCGATGGCCTCCTTCGCGGCGAGCGCCCCCTTCGCATCGGTGCTGGCCAGTTGGATCGTCCCGTCGTCCTCGATGTCGATCCTCGCGCCCGTCTCGGCCTCCAACGCACGGATGCCGCGACCGCCCGGGCCGATGACCTTGCCGATCTTCTCGGGATCGATCTTGATCAGCAGCAGGCGAGGCGCCCACATGCTGATATCGTCCTTCGGCTTGGGGATCGCCTTCAGCATGCTCCGCAAGATCTCCATGCGAGCGTCCTTCGCCTGCGCGAGCGTCTCGTTGATGATCTCCTGCGTCAGTCCTTTGATCTTCAGGTCAAGTTGGATGGCCGTGACGCCGTTCTGCGTGCCGGCCACCTTGAAGTCCATATCGCCGTAGTGGTCCTCTTCCCCCGCGATATCGGTCAGCAGGACATGTTTCTCGTCGTTGTGAAACATGCCGATGCTGATGCCCGCGACGGGGTCCTTGATCGGCACGCCCGCGTCCATCATCGACAACGTTCCCCCACACACCGACGCCATGCTGCTCGACCCGTTGGACTCGAGGATGTCGCTCACGACGCGCACGGTATACGGGAACGCCTCGGGATCGGGGAAGATCGGCTTGAGGGCCTTCTCGGCCAAGGCGCCGTGACCGATATCCCGACGGCTGGGACCACGCGGCATCTTGACCTCGCCCACCGAGAACGAGGGGAAGTTGTAGTGCAGGTAGAACTTCTTGCGAAACTCCTCGCCGAGATCGTCGACGGCCTGCTCGTCCCGGGCGGTCCCCAACGTGGCCACGGCGAGCGACATGGTCTCGCCACGGCTGAAGAGCGCGGATCCGTGCACCCGCGGCAACAGGCCGACCTCGCAGCTCAGCGGACGGATCTCGTTGAGCGCGCGGCCGTCCGGACGTCGGCTCTCGTTGAGCACCAGGTCGGCGACGACCTCTTCCTCGATCTTCTCCAGGGCGTCGAAGACATCCGAAGGCTCGTACGGCAGCTCCTCTTCGGAGTCCTCGGGACAGAACTCGGCCATCACCTCTTCGCGCAGCTCCTCGCACGCACGTTGCCGCTCGAGCTTCACGCCGTCCATGGTCTTTCGTTTGTGGAATTCGTCCCGGGCTCGGGCCCGGACCTTCTCGAAGAGCTCGGTCTTGGCCTCCGGGGGCTGCCAGGGCTTCTCGGGAGAGGCCTTGTCGACCAGCTCCTGCATCGCTTCGCAGATCTGCTTGATGTAGTCGTGCGCGAACGCGATGCCGTCGGCGACCACCTCTTCCGGCACCTCGTTGGCGGCGATCTCGAGCATGTTGACGGCGTCCTTATGGCCCGCCGCGATGATCTCGAGCTCGCTCTCCTCGAGCTGCTTGGCCGTCGGGTTGACGATGAACTCGCCGTTGATGCGCCCGACCCGCACCGCCCCCACGGGCGTCGTAAACGGAATCGGCGAGACGAGCAATGCCGCCACCGCGCTGTTCATCGCCAGGACGTCCGGGTCGTTCTCGAGGTCCGCCGCCAACGCCAACACCTGAATCAGCAGGTCGTCGCGATAGCCGTCGGGAAAGAGCGGCCGAATCGGACGGTCGATCAGCCGCATGGTCAGCGTCTCTTTCGTCGTCGGACGCCCTTCGCGTTTGATGAACCCACCGGGGAACTTGCCCGCCGCGTACATCCGCTCGCGATAATCGACCGTGAGCGGAAAGAAGTCGATTCCCTTCCGCGGCTCGGTCGCCACCACGGTCCCGAGGACGACCGTATCGCCGTATTGCACGGTGGCCGCCCCGGCCGCCTGCTTGGCGACCTTGCCCGTCTCGATCACCAGCTTCCTGCCGCCAATCTCTCGTTCAACTGTGCATACCGTCATCGTCAACTCCGTTCATACACATGCCGTCAGATTCTGTAGCGCCGGCGCACGTAGCCACCGTCGGGTGACGTTCTCGTATAACGCCGAGTGAGGGAATGCCAGGAGATGCGGATGCGTCGGCAACGGGCCTACCCGACCGACAACACGGTCGGACGCAAGGCCCATCACTTTCGCAGGCCGAGCTTCGCGATGACCCGCTGGTACCGTTCTTGATCGGTCTTCGTAAGATACTTCAGCAAAGCGGAACGCTTGCCGACCATCTTCAACAACCCGCGACGCGAGGCATGATCCTTCTTGTGCGTCTTGAGATGCTCGGTCAGATGTTGAATCCGCTCCGTGAGAAGGGCGATTTGGACCTCTGCCGAGCCCGTATCGCCTTCGCGAATGCTGAATTCATTGACGATTTCTGTCTTGCGTTCACCAGTAATTGTCATGCGGACCTACCACCCGACCTCACGGACCGAATCCGGCTCCGTCGAACCTTTGCCGATACCAACCTTGACTATCCAACCCTAACGTTCTCTCTTCTCTCTTCCGTCACCGACCCATACCATAGCGAACCGGGTCGGTCCGTTCAACACCTTTGTTCAGACTCCACTGCGGTTTGCTCAGGCGCAGAGCAGGTCCTCCACCGATTTGACCAGCCGCTCCATCCGAAACGGCTTGTTCAAATAATCGTCCACGCCCAGACTCCGGGCGTACACTTCGTGCCGTTTCCCGGCGTTTCCCGTCACCACCACCACGAACGGCTTGGATCCGGCCTTTCGATCCGGCTTGATCCCGTTGAGCACCAGGAATCCGCTCCGCTTCGGCAGGCCCATGTCCAGCACGACCAAGTCCGGCTCGTACTCCTTGCAGGACGTAATGGCCTGATTGCCGTCGCTGGCGGTCTGAATCTCCGCCCCCGTTTCCTTCAGCGTAGCCTCCATAGCCGTCAAAATGTCCGCGTCGTCGTCCACGATGAGGATCCGCTTGCCTTCGAGTGATGCTGCCACGATGCTCTCCTTACTTCTGCACACGATCAGCACTACAGTGTATCCGACCGACACCCGCCGGACAAGAGAAACCGCCCCTTCCCAATACGTCCGTCCCGCCCGAGGGATCGTGCCGATCGGGCCCTTCTCTCGGATACGGTGGATGGGGCAGGCCGTGGCTTGCCCGCCTCGACAGAGGTGTCGCAAACGCCCGCCGGCGATCCGAGCCGAACCTACTACCGTGTTTCACAAGTAGCACGACTATGGCAATGTCCATGCGTGCCACGGTTGTTGCCCGAGCCGCCGGATTCATCCGGCGCGGCCGCGCGGCATGAATGCCGCGGCTCGACTTGGCTCGCCACAAACGGCTCGGGCAGGTAGTCGCGGCATTTCTAAGAGGCAGTATTACGCACCCCGCGCTTCGGCGGCCAGGGCCTTCTTGAGCACCTTGCCGGTAGGCCCCTTCGGCAGCTCCGCACGGAACTCGATGATCCTCGGGTACTTGTACGCCGCCAGATGCGCCTTGCAGTGCTCGGTGATCTCCTCGGCCGTCGCGGCCGCGCCGTCGCACAGCACGACGATGGCCTTGACCTCCTCGCCCAAGTAGTCGTCCGGGACGCCGACGACGGCCACCTCCTGGACGGCCGGGTGCTCGAAGATCACGCGTTCCACCTCCGCCGGATAGACGTTGAAGCCGCCGCGAAGCAACATCTCCTTTTTGCGGTCGATCACGAAGACGTTGCCGTCGGCGTCGATGCGGCCGATGTCGCCCGTGCGGAACCACCCGTTCACCATCGCCTCGGCCGTGGCATCGGGGCGCTTGTAATACCCCTTCATCACGTTGTGGCCGCGAATGACGATCTCCCCCTCCGCATCGGGTAGCGCGAACTCCCCGTTTTCCTCGAGGACCCCCATCTCCACGCCCCAGATGGCCCGACCGCTGCTGTGCGGAACGATCGGACGATCGAGTTGGCTGAAGCACGCGATGGGGCTCGTCTCCGTCAGGCCGTACCCCTGAAGGATCGTCAAGCCGAGCTGCTCGCGGACCTTTTCGAAGACCGCCCACGGCAAGGGCGCCCCTCCGGACACGGTGATCTGCAGGCTGGACAGGTCGGCCCGATCCGCCGGATCCAGCGCGAGCCAGGACATGTACATCGTCGGGACGCCCGCGAAGGCCGTGACGCCGTGCCGCTCGATCGCCTCCATCGCGGCCTTCGGCTCCCAGCGCGGCAGGTAGCAGATGGCCGCCCCGTACATCAATGCCGAATTCTGCATGCACGTCTGCCCGAAGCTGTGAAAGAGCGGCAAAGCGGCCATTGTGACGTGCCCCGCCCCGAACAACCGCACCTCGTTGGGCTTGTCGCTCAACAGGTACAGCGGCATGTACTGCGCATTGCTGTACAGGTTGAAGTGCGTCAGCTCGACGCCCTTGCTCAGCCCGGTCGTCCCGGACGTATAGATGATGACGGCCGTATCGTCCGGCATCGTCGGAACGGTATCCGTCCACGGCTCCGCCGAGGCGAGTTGGCCCATCAGGTCGTCGTCCTCGCCCCCGCCAACACGGATCATCTCGCGGCAGGTGTCCACCTGACGAAAACCCGACTCGGCCGCCGCGGAGAAGTCGTGCCAGGCGATCAGGATCTTCGCGTCGCTGTCGTCGAGGTAGTACGCCACCTCGTCACCGGCGCTAAGCACATTGAGCGTGACAGCCACCGCGCCCAGTCGCAGGATGCCGTAGTAGGCGATCGTGAATTGTGGCACGTTCGGCAGGAAGATCGCCACCTTGTCGTTCGGGCGGATACCCTTGCCCTTCAGCAGGCCGGCCATCCGCATGGTGGCCTCGCGGAATTGACCGTGCGTCATCCGGAAGTCCTCGAGGATGAGGGCGACGTCGCCGGGGCGCCCGCGGCCTTGTTCGTCGCTGATGAACGCAAGGTTCAGACTCATGGCGAGCACCCTCCCTTCCTCGAAATCGCGGTTCGGCTGATGGATCACTGGCCGGGGAAACGCCGGACATCATAGAGGGCAAGCCGGCCGGGCGACAAGTTCGACGCCTCCCCGCCGACCCCGAGCCACGCCCCTGGCTTCACATCGCCACGACGGCCATCACCCCAAGGATCGAGCACAGCAGACCGATGTAGGTCAGGATGCGGGGGTTTTCGGTCCCGCGGGCATAGCCGTGGGCGGCGATGACACCGCCGCCGCCGATGATGATCGGCAGCAGGAGTGGCAGCTTCACAACGACCGCCACGGTGCCGAAGGCGATCATCCCGACGGCGATCGTGGTTTCGATGATCTCGTACCAGGGATAGCGGACGCTCGGTTGCTTGGACTTGGCGATCTGCAGGCCTCTGCGCAGCCCCTCGACGTCGAACCCCGTCCCGCACTCCGGGCAGATCCGCGTCGTCAGGCCGGTCAGGTCGTAGCCGCACTCGAGGCACTTGAGGCCGACCCCCTCCGGGATCGGCAGGTGAAATCGCGTCCGGCATTTCGGGCAGACGTGGCGGTCCAACCCGGTCAGGTCGTAGCCGCACTTGCGACAGGTGAGGTGATACTCGGCGGGCACGGGCATGTCGTCATGCCAGACGCCGCCGGTCACCTTGGGCAGCGGCGTGCCGCGGCCGGATGGCTTGCGTCGTGCGGGTTGGCCTCCCTGCGCCTTGGGGCTCATCGGCTTGGCCTCGCATCGGCGGGGAGAGTGGATCGCGGAAAGCAGAAGTCATCCCGCCGAAAGACGACCCGCTCTCGATCCGCCCGAAGCGGTATCCGGTGGGTGGCCAGATAGATCGCGTCTTCGCCCACGAGGCAGGCCGCGACGCGAACGGGATCGCGGCGGTCGTGCCCCCGGAAGCGCGAGGACTCGAAGGTGTACGACGCCGGCGTTCCGACCGAGCGCGCGGACAAGCGAAGGACCTTCTTCGTGGCATACAGCGGCGCGGTGACGTCGACGGCAACGGGCACCGGGGCCGGAACCGCCGTCCACACATCCGCGTCGATCTCCACCTCCAGCGTGCTGCGAGAGCCCCGGGCGGGGCA
>CAZKCX010000311.1:0-7877 GCA_964550865.1 uncultured Planctomycetales bacterium | reverse complement strand
TGATCCAACCCCAGATGTCGTTGATGTTTTCGGCGCCCACGCCCATCAGGTAGCCAAGCGCGGCCAGGGTGATGGTGGTGGTATAGGACGCGGCGATGAGCTCGCGATTGGCGGCAGCCGGCCGCAGCCAACGCTGATAGATATCCCGCACGAAGAAGCCGGAGGCCATGTTCAGAGAGCTGTCGAACGTGGACATGGACGCGGCCACGATGGATACCAGCACCACCCCGCGTAGCCCCATCGGGATCCAGTCGAGGATGACGGCGGGAAGGATGCGTTCGGCGTCGATGGTGCCCTGGAATCCGATCAGCGGCAGCCGGCCGGCCCAGTTCTCCCCAAGGGCGTCGCGCAGGCCTTCGATGAGCGCGGCGGGATGCTCCGAGGGCGAGTTCATGATCCCCGTGGTCAGGTCGTGCCAGGCTCCAGGGCTCACGGCAGGATAGAATTGCTTGATGAGCTCGGTCGCGTGCGCGACCACGACGGGATCGGGATAGAGCCGATCGACCATGAAAATCCCGAGGACGGCCAGCCCCATCATCATGGGCCATCGCACCATGATCAGCCAGCTGACCAGCAGCGAAAGGAGACCGCACTCGCGATCATTGCGGGCGCCGAAGTACTTCGGCTCCGCGCCGGATCCCAGTCCGCCGATGACATTGCGCACCAGATAGAACATGGCGAAGACGATCAGCAGACGGTAGGGCTCGTAGCCCTTGGGCATGTTGACCTGCCAGGCAGGCAGGGTGTCGATCCAGTTGGCATTGCCCGTCACCCGCTCGGCGGTCTCGGCCAGCGTGCCGATGTCCGGAATCATCAGGAACGCCGCGATCCCAATGACCGTGGCAGATACCACGATGACCGCGCCCTGCAGTAGATCGGTGAAGACGACCCCATAGAACCCCGAGACCATCGTGTACAGGCTGGCGACGATCAGGAGTACGCCCGCGCACGTGCTCGGTGTGAAGGGAAAGAACATGGAAAGGAAGAGCCCGGTGCCGCGGACCAGGTAGGCGATCAGGCCGATGGTCACCATCAGATTGACAATCGCCGTCAAGATCCGTGCGGCTTCGGCGTCGGTCCCCTTGCCGAAGCGGAACACCATCCACTCGGCGCCGGTGATGCAGCGCGATCGGCGGTGCCACTTTCCCGTGAAGCAGAGCATGAACGCCAGGACGAGGACGGCGCCGCCGCGAAACTCGATGAACAGACCTCTGGGACCGATCATATAGAGGAAGGAACAGATGATCATGGTGCCCGTCACGTCGAACCACTGGGCCATGCCCGACGTACCGAGCAGATACCACGGCAGGTGCCGCCCGCCCACGAAGTAGTCTTCCAGGCTACCCGCCGCCCGCTTCAACAGCAGGTACCCCACCAACACCACCAAGCCTACGTAGACGACAATCGACGCGTAATCAATCGTGTTCAAGTAGTGCATGAGCTCGGACCGCTATGGGCAGTCAGACGCCTCGTCGGCCGGGAAGTGACGCCCGTACGAAAGATGTCCGGGCAAAGCCGTACCCCACCACGGACCCTTCCGCCGGTGTCCGCGCACGCCGCCGCGGAGGCGCTCTGGATCCCGTCGTACGAATTCGCGGAGGCCCGGGGACCGCTCCCGGGCGATCGGGGGCTACTATGACGCCCCGCGTCGCCCCTGTCCAGAATGCGGGTCGGAGAACCCGACGTGTCCCGGCAGGGCGGTGGAGCTCACGGAGTGAACCGACGGGTCGGCGGTGACCTTGTCGGTCGGTGAGGAGCTCTCCGTGACGACTACTCCTCCTTGAGGATGGCCTCGAGCTCCTCCTCGAGCTGACCGGCCAGGTCCAGACTCATGCCGAGGTGAACGGCCTTGATCTTCCCGTCCCGGCCGATGATGAAGCTCGTGGGGATCGATCGGACGCCGTAGTCCTTGGCAACCTTGCCCGTCTCATCGAGCGCCACCGGGATGTCGAGCTTCTGCTTCCGGAGGAAGTGTTGGATGACAAACGGCTGCTCCCGGAGGTTGATCGCGTAGAAGCGCACGCCCTTGTCTTTGTAGTTCTCGGCCACCTTGGCATAAATCGGCAGGGCCCGCACGCACGGTGGGCACCAGGTGGCCCAGAAATCCAAGATCACCACGTGCTTGTTCTGATGGCTGGCCAGCCAGACCCCGCCGCCGTTCAGAAGCTTGAGCTTGAAGTCGGGCGCCGACTTGCCGATCATCGGATGCTTGCGTTCCTTCGGCGGCTCGGGTTTGGGTTGGCGTTTCGCCTTCTTCGCGCCGGGCGGCGGCGCGAAGGCGAAGGCCTCCTCGCCGACATCGCTCCCGACGTCCCATCCCCGGAAGTCGGCCGTGATGGTCAAGCGCTCTTCCTTGTCGTCCGGCTCGGTCTTGCGCTTGTCGATCTTGGAGACGATCCGTCGGACGAGGGGCTTCTTGCCGGAGGTCGCCCACATCTCCCAGACGTAGCGTCCGCGATCGAACCGGAGATGGTGCAGCGTGGTGCCTTCCGACTTCTCGAGTCCGACATAGCTCACCGAGCGCACGTCGGAGAGGATCTCCTGGAAGTCGCTTCCGGAAATCAGCCGGGGGACGAAGACTGGACCGCCGAAGACCACGCTTCGGACGTCCTGAAAGATCTCGGTCAGGTCCTTCGGGGCGGGGGCTTCGTAGTACTCCTTGCTCTTGACGTCGAGCTTGTAGACCTTGTCACCATCACTGACGATCTGGACCCCCTCGGGGCCCGTCCGGACGGTCATGTTGACCCGGTTCGGTCGGCGCGTCGTCAGCGTGAACGACGTGCCGTGGAGCGCGTGCTCTTCGTTGCCGGGGGTGAGGATGGCCCGAATCCGCCCGCTGAGCTTGACCGCCTTGGCATCACCGATATGAGCGATCAACTGACGGATGACCTTCTCGGACTTCGCATCGACCGTCGTCGTGCCCTTCTCGCTGGATTCGGCCCGAGCCATCGGCATGGTCCCGCTCGCGGCGAGGGAGAACAGGACGACAA
This sequence comes from uncultured Planctomycetales bacterium, assembly GCA_964550865.1. GTDB lineage: Bacteria > Planctomycetota > Phycisphaerae > UBA1845 > JAFGLZ01 > JAFGLZ01. Next base: position 4,887 of record CAZKCX010000311.1, on the reverse strand, counting down.
GACCCAATCCGGCGGCTCTCTGCTCTGCGCTTCGCATGGTACTCCTTTCGCGTGATTCGCCTTTGTCCTGTCTGATCTTATCCCAGGACCGGCTCCACGGCTACCCGTCGTGCTTAGATGCCGTGGCGGCCCGTATGGCCCATTACGGATCGGGCTCGCGCATGGACGTTCGCGCGCAAGGAAGCCGGGACGCGCGGCGAGCGCGACCCGGCTGCGAATCCTATGGGCCGCGGCGGGCGGCCCTCGATATGCACGAATGGGGAAACGCGGTTCCTGCTTGCCCTACAACTCCAGGCCCGGCACGAGCTCCGTGAGGCTGTTGGGATCGAAGCTCTGGAGACCCGAAACGGCCTCGCCGATGAGCTGCTCCTGCTCTTCGGTCAGCGTGATTCCCGCGTCCTCGATGGCCTGCGTGACGTCGTTGGGGTCCTCGGTCTCCTTCAGAGAGTCGAGGTCCATTTCCGCGAAGGCGCTGATCGTTTCCTCGTCGAACTGCTCGGCGAGGTCCTTGACGGCTTCGGCGTCCTCCAGGGACCAGTCTTCGCCGAGTAAGAGGTTGATCGCCGAAGCAATTTCGCTCGTGGTCAGGTCCGCGACCGTTTCGGCGACATCCGTGACGGCGTCGAGGATGTCCTCGTCCGTTTCGACGCTCTGAAACGCTTGGACCGAGGCGTAAATCTTGGCCCCGGCCGAGGCGGCCGCGACGGGATTCTGTGTTGCCGGCATGCAGCATCCGTCGACCAGCGGCATCACCGCCAGCGTCAACGTGCCGAGCGCGATGAGGGTCATGTTTCTGTGCACGTGCAGGCCTCCTTCGGATGAACGATCAACTCCCCGGTCTTGGTTATCGGTCCGTCCCAGGGACGGAATCCGGTACCCCCTACGCGAACTATCATCGGAAGCCGGCACCGGGACTTTGATATTCCACCTGAAATCCGACGATCCTGCGTTCCTTCGAAGGACTTGGCGCCTTGAGGGATTGGTCGCGGCCGGTCCGGGGCGAGAAGAGTGGAGCCCGAGGTCCGCGTTTCACAAATCGTGCGAATATGGACAGGGCCGCACGCGCTACTGTTTCTGCTCGAGCCGCGGCATGCATGCCGCGCGGCCGCGCCGGATGGAACCGGCGGCTCGACTTCGCTCGCCACAAGCGGCTCGGGCAGGTAGTCGCGATGCTTCTGCAGTAAAATGCGGGGTCCGCGCTTGCGGAAGGCAGCGGAGGCGATGCGGGCTGAGCAGAGCGGATCGCCGGGTCCCAGGATCAGGCCTTCGGCGGGGGCGTCTTTGCGTCACTCGTCCTCGGGGCCCTCGCTTGAGGTGAGTTCCACCGGTGTGCCGTTGTCGGCCGACTGTTGCGCGGCGTAGCAGAGCTGATGAATCCGACGACAGGACGCGAGGTCCGCCGGGACCCCTTCCTCGTGACGGATTGCGCGAACGAACCCCTGCACGGACTCCCGCATCCCGGCGAAGGCAGCGACGGGCTCGAGGGGCGGTACCCGCTCCACCTGCCAACCGTCGGTGGCGGTGGTACGCCAGCGCAACGTGCCCTCGCCGACATCCACCCAGGCCTCTCCCTCGGTGCCGACGGCGTGGACCGTCGTTTCCTGTCCTTCGACCGCGAACAGATGGAAGTCCCAACGTCCGAGAAGACCTCGCTCAGATTCGTACTCCACCGTCGCGGTGCCGTGGTCGACCACCGGACCGTTCATCGCCCGCACGATCGCCGTGGACACGCGCCTGGCCGGCTGAGGGAGCAGGACGTCCAGCAGCTGGAAATACCAGGGGGCGAGGTGGACGAAGACCCCGATTCGTTCGGCCTCATCGGTCTGGAAGCTCCCGCCCCGACCCCAGTCGCACCAGAGGCGGACGTGGACGGAAACGAGGTCTCCCAGCATTCTGTCGGCCATGAGCCTGCGAAGGCGTCGCACAACGGGCGCATACCCGAGCTCGAGGTTGCCCTGAAAGACCGGGCGGCCTGTGCCGGTTTCCAGCAACGTGCCGGCTTCCTCGAAGAAGGCCGAGGCCTGGTCCGGCGATTCCGCGAACGGAGGCTCGAGGAAGACGTGCTTGCCGGCCTTCAGCGCCCACGTCGCGACCTCGGCATGAACGGCGTTCGGCGCGGCCACGAGGACGGCCTCGACGCGAGGTTCGTTCAAGAGGTCATGGTAGTTGCGATAGCCGCGCACATCGGCGGAGAAAGCGTCTCGTGCCGCCTGGATGGTCGCGTCGGACCGGGCGGCCACGGCGATGACCTCGACCTCGTCCAGCGCCTGGATCGCGGGGATGTAGGCCTCTCGAGGCCATCGGCCGAAGCCGACGATGCCGATTCCCAGCTTGTCGCTCATGGGTCCTGCCTCAGCTGCTCGAACGTGGGCATGCCGACGTAGCGCGTCGCCGTCGCGTCCGCACTGGCGTAGTAGTCTACCTGATAGCGGCGCCAGCGGGCCACCATGCGGCGGACCTCCTCGAGCTCCGTCGGTGGGGGGATCCCGGCGGCGAGGTTGTCTCGTTCCTCCGGATCGTCCGCCAGGTGGAAGAGCCACTCCTCGCCCGTGTTCCGGTCCGTGATGACCTTGATATCACCCCACACCATCGCGAGTTGGTATCGCGTGAGCTGGAGCACCGAGAACACGGGCCGCCTCGCGTCGTCGTAGTCTCGTGCCAGGACATTCACCCCCTGCCAGGAGGGATGCGGCGCCAAGCCCAACAAGCACGCCACCGTCGGCAGGATGTCGATCTGCGAGACCACGTCTCCCTTGCGTTGGGGCTCGAGGAGCCCCGGCGCGTACAGGATGAGCGGCACGTGAATCATCTCGTTCCAAAGGTGCATGCCGTGGCGGGCGAGCCCGTGCTCCATGAAGCCCTCGCCGTGGTCGCCCACGAACACGAGGATGCTGCGCTCGAGCTCGCCCGCCTCGGCGAGTGTGTCCCGCAGGAAGCCTACCCAATGGTCGAGGTAGGTCAGGGCATTGTCGTACTGGTTGCGCAGCAGGGGCAACGTCTCCGCCGGGATGCGGATAATGCCGTCGCCGTTGGAGAACGGGGGCGGCACGGGTCCGTATCGCGACGCCCATGGCTCGGGCACTTCGTAGTTGAAGTGTGTCGACTGCAGGTTGATATAGCTATAGAAGGGGCGATCGTCGGGGCGAGAGCGCACGAACGCGGCGAAGGCGGTCATCGCATGCTTGTCGTCCATGCGGTTGCAGTCCGTCTTCGGCACGTCGCAATGGTTGTGGCTGAAGAACAGGTCGAAGGTGTCGGCCGGGTAGAAGCTCTCGAGGTTGTCCCAGCTCTCGTTGCCGCTGCTGAAGACCGTGAGGGTGTAGCCCAACGGGCCGAGCACCTCGTTCAGGCAGACATGGGGAAAGTCGATGTCGGCGAAGTGGTCGTTGCTTTCCCCCCGGAGCATATACAGCGACGTCAGCGTGGAGATCTGCGAGTAGCTGCTGAAGCTCGCCGCCGCATAGCAGCGCTCGAAAAGGACTCCCTCCCGGGCCAACGCGTCGAGATTGGGCGTGACGTCCCGATGGTAACCGTAGCAGTGCAGCGCCTTGGCGGGTACGGATTCCAGCAAGACGATCAAGACGTTCCGCAGGCGGCGCCGGTCGACCTCCAGGCCGGCGACGAAATCCTCGCGCGCAACGATGGGCTGTCCCTGATGGGTCGGCGCCGTTACCTCGACGTCGGACCGGACGAGCCAGCGCGACAGTTGAATCGCCCGCAACGGGGGAAAGACGTTGGAGGTCCGGACCAGCGTGGGGCTGGGTTCACCCGAGAACTGCATCGCGAGCAAGGCGGCCGGCAGCACGAAGAGCAGGATCATGCCCATACCCGCAACCCGCGACGGCCGACAACGGGTCAGCCAACGGCAGACGATGCCGGCCTCGAGGCCGGCTTGTTTCCCGTCGCCGGCGCCGAGGAGTCGGGCGTTCAGGTTGCGAACGGGTCGGGTCAGCAGGATCGGCGCCGCGAGCGTCGCCAAGACCAGAATCGTGAGGTGGGTTCCCGCGAAGCGCCAGGCCATGTCGAGCACCTCTGTCGGGTTGCTGAGGAGGAACTTGGCCGCCCCGGGTGTCATCGCCTCGTCGGTGTAGCGCGTGAGTTGGTGGTTGAGGTACACAAAGGACAACGCCAGGGCGATGACGGACGCCTGCAGGAAGCAGGCCCACCTCGCCGGAGGATTGTCCGTGGCTCCGTTCCGACGAAGGACGACCGGCAGGGCCGCGACGATGCCCATAGCGGCGCCGGACAACAGCATGATCCCCGACGACCAGAGGGCGCAGGCGAGGGCTTGGGTGGAACTGAGATCCTCCGCCCCGGCTGTCTCAAACGCACCCGCCACGAGCCCGTACACTCCCGCGGGCACGGAGAGGAGACAAGCGTGTTGAAAGAGAAACGTCGCTCGTCGCATCGGACCTGTCGGGATCCCCATTGATTCTTGCTGGGTTCGGGACGCGGCCCACCACCGGCCGCGCAACTCCTCAGTATATCGTGTTGCCCTCGGCGTTCCCAAAGGCGCGGGGCGACGGGGGCTCGAGAAGGGCTAGCCAAGACGGACCGAATGTTCTAGAATCTGCGGCGTGTGAGACCACAGTTTGGGAGAAGCCGCGTGACGTATCCAGTTGCCATCATCATGGGGAGTGCGTCGGACTGGCCCGTCATGGAGGTCTGCTACGAGCAGTTGCAGGCCTTCGACATCGAGGCGGACGTGCAAGTCCTGTCCGCGCATCGGACCCCCGGGAAACTGGCGACGTATGTCAGCGGCGCGGAGAACGCCGGCACCCGGGTGTTCATCGCCGGGGCGGGCATGTCGGCGGCCTTGCCGGGGGCGATTGCCGCGCACACCACCCGCCCGGTGATCGGTGCCCCCATCGATGCAGGGGCACTCCG
>CAZKCX010000310.1:0-7886 GCA_964550865.1 uncultured Planctomycetales bacterium | reverse complement strand
GGCCCGCGAGGTCGTCCAGTTGATCGGCCTCGCTGTTGGTCCGGTCCCGCAGGACGGCCACCACGGCGAACGCCCCGAGGTTCGTCACGCCGTAGATCGCGATGTAGAACAGGACCGCACCGATGCCGTCGCGGATGGGCGAGCCGCCCACTACTGCCGGACCCACCAGGACGGCCACCAGCATGTAGCCCGAATGGGCGATGCTGCTGTAGGCGAGGATCCGCTTGACGTTGCTCTGCAATAGGGCCAGCACGTTGCCGATGACCATCGTCGCGGCGGCCAGGCCCCAAACCAGCCAGAAGACCACCTCGGGCAGCTCACCGCCGGCCGCGCCCAACAGTTTGGCCAGACCGATGAAACCCGCCAGCTTGGGCATGAAGCCCAACATCCCGGTGACCGGAGCAGCCGCACCCTCGTAGACGTCCGCGGCGTAGAAATGCAATGGAACGGCCGCGACCTTGAATGCCAGTCCGAAGACGCTGAGGGACAGGCCGATCACCACCAGGAAGCTCCCCCCCTGCCCCAACAACGCCTGGGCGATCGTCGCCCCACCGACCTGATGCGGGGAAGAGATGGCCGTCGTGCCCGCCAGGCCGTACAGGAAGCTGAACCCATACGCCAGGATCGCCGACGCCATCGCCCCGAGGAAGAAATACTTCACGGCGGCCTCGCGGGCGCGGATGTCGGTCCGGCCTGTGGCGACGAGGATGTACGTCGGCATGCTGACCAGCTCGAGACCGAGGATCAGCAGGACGAGGTCATCGGCGAGGGCCGTCACCATCGCGCCCGTCATGCTCAGCAGCACCATACCGAAGAACTCGCCGCGATCGGCCCCGCCGGGCAGATGCCAGGCGATGCACAGCAGCAGGGCGCCGAAGCCCAGCGTGATCATCCGGGTGTACGAGCCCAAGAGGCCGAACTTCACCCCGGCGAGCTCTTCATACCCGAGCCCGGTCGGATTGAGCCACGCGGCGTAGCCCGATGCCGCCATGCCCGCCAGCGCGATCAGAAAGACGATCGCGCTCCCGCTGCCGCGGCCGAAGAGCCCCCAAAGGAGCGCAACGACAGCTGTCGTGAGCAGGATCAGCTCGGGACTGAGGGCCTCAATGTATCCGCTTGCCAACACGTTCGTGACTCACCTGGTTTCTCGATACAGTACGTACCCGGACCGAGCAGCGTCTCTCGGCACTCTTTGCCTTTCTTCGACTCGGTCTTCCCTCTCGGCGTTGGCAGTCGTCTCCGCACCCCTACGAGGGCGATCGTCTAGGCAACCGACGAGTTCGTGCGGGTCGCGCACCTCTTTGCATGGGTGGCCCACGGCTTCAGCCGTGGGGAACACGAATTCCCGGCTGTGGATCCGCGTCCCCCACCTCTGAACAGATGGGCCACCCAAACGATGCGAATGGGTCGCCAGGCTGTGCGACGGGTTCCCCGAACTCCGCGACGGGACCGAATGCGGACCGATTCCGCGAACAGACTTGGCTTCGCCGGCCTCCAACGCCGCGTGATGCTGCTCCGCGGCGGGCTTGGCCTTCTCAACGGCCGGCGTGGCGATCGCCATGCGCCGCAGAATCTGCCGCTCCAGCGCCGGCTGCATCGTGTTCGTGACCGAGGCGGGATACACCCCGACAATGACGCAGATGATCGCGATCGGGGCGAGCACGCCGACTTCCCGCGGCGTGAGGTCCTGCGCCAACCCATGGGACGTATCCGGCGTATGCGGCGGCTCGATCACCGGGCCGAACAGGACGCGTTGACACATCCACAGCATGTAGATCGCCCCGAGCACGATGCCCGTCGCCGCGACGGCCGCATAGGGAATACCGAGCGGCCCGGGGTTCGGACCCATGTTCGACGTAAACGTCCCCAGCAGGACCAGGAACTCGCCGACGAAGCCGTTCAGCCCGGGCAGGCCGATGCTCGACAGCGTGAAGACGATCAGGAAGAACGTCATGATCGGCATCTTGCGGCCGAGCCCGCCGAGGTCGCTGAACTGTCGCGTGTGATATCGCTCGTAGATCATGCCGACCACGAGGAACAGCGCCCCCGTGCTCAGGCCGTGATTGACCATGTAGATCAGCGAGCCGGTCAGGCCCGCCATCTTCAGGCTGAACATGCCCAGGATGCAGAAGCCCAGGTGGCTCACCGACGAGTAGGCCACCAGCTTCTTGACGTCGTCCTGGACCCAGGCCGCCAGCGCGCCGTAGATGATGCCCGCGACGGCCAATACGCCCATGAACGGCGCGAACGCGACCGCCCCCTCCGGCAAGATCGGCAATGCGAAGCGAAGGAACCCGTAGGTCCCGAGCTTGAGGAGCACGCCGGCCAGAATGACCGACCCGGCCGTCGGCGCCTCCGTGTGGGCGAGGGGCAACCACGTATGGACCGGGAAGAGCGGGACCTTGATCGCGAACCCGATGATCATGCCCAGGAACGCCCACCACTGCACGCTCGACGGGAGCAGACCGAGCTGCGCCTGCATGTACAATCGTTGCAGGTCGAAGCTGAAACGCGGCGTGGCGAGCTCTTCGACGCGCGCGTCGATGACGGCCTTGTCGGTGTCGGCGGGGAGATCGGCCACCACGATGGGGCGGACCTGCTCGGCCGTAATGTGCTCGCCGCCGGCGTAGCCGTTCCACGCCAGGTAGAGGATGCTCGTGAAGGTGAGCACGCTGCCCGCGACGGTATAGATGAAGAACTTGTGGGCCGCGCGGCGCTTCTCCTTGCCGCCCCAGATCCCGATCAGGAAGAACAGCGGCACGAGCGTGAACTCGAAGAAGATATAGAACAGCAGCAGGTCCATCGCGCAGAACACGCCCAACATGCCCGTGTGCAACAGCAGCATGAGGATGTAGTAGAGCTTCACCTGCTCCTGGATGTAGGAGAAGCTCGCCCAGATCGCCAGCGGCGTGAGCAGCGCCGTCAGGGCGAAGAGCCAGACCGCCACACCATCCAGCCCGACGTGGTACCGGATGTCGAGCCTGGCAATCGCGCCGTCGCCGCCGCCGATCCAGTCGACGTCCTTCTCGAGGGCGTATCCACCGGTCGCAGCGGCGCTGGAGTCGACGAACATCCCGACGGCGATCGCCGCGAAGACGAGCGTCACGACTCCGATCGCGAGCGCCAGCCACCGGATCGCGTCCGCGGCGGAGCCGGGGACCATGAACAGCAACCCCGCACCCGCAAGCGGCAGGAAGATGACCAGCGTCAAGATCCACTCGTGTAGCCAGTCCACGTTCGCCCTTCGACTCCGCTAGAGTCCACCGATTACATATACGCCAGCAAGAACGCCATAATGATCGCGATCGCAATGGCCCCGCTGAGGGCATAGCCCTGCAACGCGCCGCGCTGGAAGACCTGCTGCAAGATCCAGGCCGTCGCCCTCGGGACGGCCGTCACGATCCAGATGATCCCGTCGATGCCCCAATCGTCGACCGTCCAGCACAGGCGTCCGAGGCCCCGTAGCGGACGGACGATGATCGCATCGTAGACCTCGTCCACATACCACTTGTTGTTCAGCACGCGATGGGCCGTCGGGAACGTCCGTTCCACGCCCGCCGCCAGCGACGGCTTGGCGAGGTACAACAGGTAGGCCGCCGCAATGCCGCCGATCGCCAGCAACCCGGAGAGCGCCATCACGCCGTAGTTGTGGCCGTGATGGTCGCCGTGCAGCACCGTCAGGGAATTGTCCAGTTCGAGCCCCGGCGCGAGGCCGAGCCCGAAAGTACCCCACCAGTACCCCGCAAAGACCGCCCCGACGGCGAGCGCGACCAGCGGCCCGGTCATGACGCGCGGTTGCTCGTGCGGATGCGAGCCCTCCGGCAGCCTCGGCACGCCGTGGAACGTCATGAAGATCGCACGGAACGTGTAGAAGGCCGTCATCACGGCCGTCACCAGCCCGATGATGCCCAGCACCTGCCCCTGCGTGGTGTGCAACGCGAAGGCCGACGCGATGATCTCGTCCTTGCTCCAGAAGCCCGCCAGCAGCGGGAAGCCCGCCAGCGCCAACCCGCCCACCCAGAACGTCATGCACGTGATGGGCATCTGCTTGCTCAAGCCGCCGAGCTTCCGGATGTCGATTACGCCCGCCATGGCGTGCATCACGCTGCCGGCCGCGAGGAACAGAAGGCCCTTGAAGAACGCGTGCGTGTGCAGGTGGAAGATCGCGGCGGCCGGCGCGGCACAGCCCAAACCCAGGAACATGTAGCCCAGCTGGCTGACCGTCGAATAGGCAAGGATGCGCTTCAGGTCGTATTGGGCCAGGGCGATCGTTGCGCTGAAGATCGCCGTGATGCCCCCGACCCACGCGACGACGGTCATCGCGGCCTCGGAGTGGGCGAAGAGGATCCCGCACCGGGCGACCATGTAGACGCCGGCGGTCACCATCGTCGCGGCGTGGATCAACGCGCTGACGGGCGTCGGGCCCTCCATCGCGTCGGGCAACCAGACGTAGAGCGGAATCTGGGCGCTCTTGCCGACCGCCCCGCAGAACAGCAACAGCGCGATCCACGTCACACGGTTCGAGTGCTCGAGCAGATGGATCAGCTCGGAGGGATCGCCGATGTTCAGGTTGAGTTGCGTGAGCGCGGCGACCTTGTCGGCGACGGCCATGTCGTGCTCGAGCGCGATCCGCGTCGCCTCGAAGACGGGCCCGTAGTCCAGCGTGCCGAAGGTGAAGTAGATCAGCAGGACGCCGAGGCCGAAGCCGAAGTCGCCGATCCGGTTGACCAGGAAGGCCTTCTTGGCGGCCGCGGCCGCGGCGGGTCGTTGATAGTAGAACCCGATCAACAGGTAGCTGCACAGACCGACCGCCTCCCAGCCGAGATACAGCAGGAGGAAGTTGCCCGCCAACACCAGCGATGTCATCGAAAAGACGAACAAGCACATGAACGCGAAGAACCGCTCGTAGCCGCGCTCCGGGTGGCCGTCGTGCTCGCGCATGTAGCCGACCGAGTAGACCACGACCAGCGTGCTCACGCCCGTCACCGTGAGCAGCATGATGAGCGAAAGCGGGTCGACCAGGAAGGCGATGTCGATCCACGCGGTATTGCTGGTCAGCTCGCCGATGCCCGTCGGGATCCACTCGTAGACATCGACGGCGCCGAGCTGGGCCCCGCCACCGATCGCCAGGATCACCGAGACGAGGAACGAACCGCCCACGCCGAGGATCGCCGGCCAATGCGCGCTGCCGCCGAGCAGCCGGATCAACACGCCGATCACGCCGGCGCCGATCAGCGGCAGCAGGGGAACCAAACAGGAGTAGTGCCAACTCGCCAGCACGTTCTCACTTCCGTCGTTTCATCCCACGTTCCGGCGTGGGAGCTTACCGTTTCGACCTCCCCTTGTCAGGATGGGTGGCCCACCTCTTGAGAGGTGAGGGACACGAATTCGATCAGGAATTCGCGTTCCCCACGGCTGAAGCCGTGGGCCACCCACGTCCGAAGAAGCGGGCTGCCCAAGCTCAGCGCACCAACCACATCGCTGCAGACCGCCTATCCGCTCATCGTCCGCCACTCCTCGCTGTCCAGCGAGCGACGGAGGCGGAACAGCAGGACGATCATGCCCAGGCCAACGGCGGCCTCCACGGCCGCAATGACCAGGACGAACAGGGCGAAGGCCTGTCCGTTCAACGTCGGATACAACACATTCATCCCCAAAAGGTTCACGAGCACCCCTTGGAGCATGACCTCGGTGCACAGGAACATGACGATCATGTTCCGGCGCGTGACGAACCCGATCAGCCCCATGCCGAACAGCACCGCGCCCAGCACCATGCAGTGCCATTTGAACGTCACCAGGAATGCGACCTCGGCGAGCATCACGTCGTGCCTCCTTCGGCCGATTCTCCTGGATCGACGAGTCGACCGGTGGCCAGCGAGATCCCGCCAAGGATCCCCACGAGCAGCAGGACCCCCGCCGTCTCGAAGGCGACCACATACGTGCTCATCAGCTCGGTGCCCAACGTCATCGTGTTGCCCAAGGTCCACGTCTCGGTCGCGTCGGTCGGCGCGCTGGTGACCACGGGTCTGCCGGGGGCCGTCGCCGCCGGCGTCATCGCGGGAGGACCGTAATGCTTGGCCATCACGCCCGTCATCACGCCGATGAGCACGAAGCCCGCCAGCACCGCGAGCAACGGCTCCCGCGGCTGGATGTCGTGCTCGGGCGGCGTGGGTTGCTGCGCGAGCATGATGACGAACACGTAGGTCACCAGGATCGCTCCGGCATAGATGATGATCAGGGCCGCGCCGAGGAACTCCGCGCCGGCCTGAATCGCGATGCCCGCGACCGACACCACCAGCAGCAGGAAGTACACGGCCGAGTAGACGGGCTTACGATGCGTGATCACGCGAGCGGCCGCCAACACCGCCAAGACCGCCAGGACGTAGAACACGACCCGGCTGTGCCCGAAGACCTTGGTGAGCAGCCCCACCATCGCCCCCAGCGCGATCGCGCCGAGGACCATCGGTGCGATTCGGACCACGTCTCGCCGAGCGGGCATGGCGAGGAAGACCGCCACCGCCCCGACGAGGGGCACGAGGTAGAACACCAGATGTTCGAGAAAGTGAGACAAGCTCGCCTCGTTCCGTTTCCCGGTTGACCGCGCCCAGGTTCCTGCGTCCGCCGGACCGCGCCCATCCGACGGCAGCCTCCCCTCGAAATCCCCAGCGACCGCTACTCCTGCGGATGCCCCGTCTCGGGGTATCCGGTGATCGGGGGGTTCTCGCGGGGCTTTCGGCCCTTGGTCCGATCGTAGACCGCCAGCAGGGCCTCCTTGTCGTAGATCATCTCCTCGCGGCTGGTGCCCACCTTGTCGTACTCGTACGCCAGCTCGATGGCGTTGACCGGGCAGGCCTCCTCACACATCCCGCAGTAGATGCATCGCAACTCATCGATCCAGAAGGTCTTCGGGTACTTCTCCCGATAGTCCCACGGGGCCTCGGCGCCCTCGATGTGGATGCAGTTCGCCGGGCAGGCCGTCGAGCACATGAAGCACGCCACGCACGCGACGTTGCCGTGCTCGTCGCGGTTCAGGCGGTGCAGGCCGCGATAGCCGGGGATTCGCAACGGCAGGCCGTCCTTCTCCCCGTGCTGATAGGTCTCCGGGGCCTCGCGCCGTTCTTCCGGATACTGCACGACCCACTTGTCGCGGCCCTTCTTCCAGCCGAACAGGTGCTTCACGGTGATCGTCATGCCGGCCAGGATCTCGGGCAGATAGACCATCTGTCCGGGCCCAAGCTTGGGCTCGTCGAGTTCCAGGATGTCGGTCTCTTTCCAGTCGGCCATCGTCTGTGCCGTCCCTTAGCTCGCCACGGCCACGGGCGGAAGGTTCGCCTGGCGACCCGAGGTCTTCGGGGTCGTGAGCTTCACCGTGATCATCGCCACGACGAAGAGGACGATCTCGCCGAGGGGCGCGAAGATCGTCCGCGGGCCCATCGCCCATTCCTCGGTCTGCGGAGCATACGCCAAGATACCCGCCCACGCGACGAGGGCCAGCCCCAGCGGAACCAGGCCCTTCCACGCAAGCTGGATCAACTGATCAAATCGAAAACGCGGCAGCGTCCAGCGAATCCACATGAACACGAAGATGAAGAAGATCACCTTACCGAAGTACACGGCCATCCGGGCGATCACCGCGTACCACGCCGTGCTCTCGGTCAGGAACCCGACCCACGGGATGGGCTGCCACCCGCCGAAGAACAGCGCGGTCATGAACGCGCCGCTGATGATCATGTGCCCGTACTCGCCCAGGAAGAACAGCGCGAACTTCATCGAGCTGTATTCCGTGTGAAACCCGCCGACGAGCTCCTGCTCGCACTCGACCAGATCGAACGGCAGGCGATTCGTCTCGGCCAGGGCGCAAACGAACATCAGCAGAAACGCGATCG
>CAZKCX010000309.1:261-7901 GCA_964550865.1 uncultured Planctomycetales bacterium | reverse complement strand
AGTCTGGGTGGAGCACGACGGCCACGGGCTCTCCGTCATCCACCACGCGCGTCTCGCGAACGAGCCTCTTGGGTTGCGTGAGCTCTTGGATGGTGGGCTTCCGCGAGGCCATACGGAGGTCATCCACCACCGCAAGGACGTCGACGTCGTTGTCCCGCGTGCCGATGATGAACTCGATGCGGTCGATCTCCTTGCCGGTTCGGTCCCCGACACGGTGCCGCTCCCACGATAGGCCGTCCAGACAGAGGCCTCGCTGCAGCGTGAACGTCCGCCACTCGTCCTTGAGCTGACCGTTCCACGAGTGGAAGCTCCAAGCCGGCTTCGTTTCGCCGCGATTGTAGAGCCGCACATACAACGCCTTCGTCGATTCGGGCGTGGGGGTTCGGGCGTCGAATCGCACGGCCCGCTTGCGCAGGTCGACCGGTTCGGCAAGCGGCACCATGATGCCGAAGTACTTGCTTCCCTCTGCGGTGGGGGCGTGTCCGCCGAAGAGGATCGCCTTCTCGTCGGCACCGGGTCGGTCCGTGTCGCGAACGACCTCGAGGCGGCGCGGGGGCTTCGTGAGATACGTCGCGGTGATGCGGTCGATGTCGTTCAGTGGATGGAGTGTGGTTTCCTTCGGCTGTGCACCGGCGGCGAGCGACGAGAGCATCGTCACCGGCAGGAAGGACAACAACAGCTTGCGTGCGGCGGTCATCGAAGGCCGAGCGATGGTCGTCATGGTTTCGGCAACTCCCTTCTGCGATGCGAGCGAGCGCATGGATCCAGGGGCGGTGGGCCCACGGGGCATCTGGGACGGAGGGGGCGCATACCCGTCCAAGCATATGCATTAGAAGGGAAGAGGCGATTCCTCGCCAGTTGCCGGACTTCGCGCGGGGTTTTCCTGCGGCCCACGGAACGGCAACTCCTGACGCGTGTCGGACCGCGTGGACGCTTCCGGATCGCTTGAGCGGGTCCCGCGGACGAACTACGCTGTCGCCGGAGGTTCCAGGACCATGCCATCATGCTTATGGATTGTTGCGCTCGCAACGCCGTGGGCGAGCGGAGCCGAGTGCAGCGAGGTGCTGTTCCGGCCTCTCACGTTTGACGATGCGAAGGCCGAGAACCGGGTCAAGGATCCGGGTTTCGAGCACGCCGGGACAAGCCGATCCGACTGGAGGCCGTTCGGCAAGGGCTTCGAGGTCGACCGTGAGGTGCGGTTCGAGGGACAACAGTCCATACGCTGCACCGCGAGGGACACCGAGACGGCCCTCGGCGCGACGCGGGTCTTCGAGCTGAACCACGATCGTGTCGTCCCGGTTCGCGTCCGCGCCCGCAGCCGTTGCGAGGGTGTCGAGGGCACGCCGCTCGGCGGGTACAGCATCTGGGTCGACATCATCCATAACGACGGCTCGCCCACCTGGGGGCTGATGGAGTTCTTCACGCCGGGGACGCACGGTTGGGAAGAGCAGACCCTCACCGTGATGCCCGTCAAGCCCATCGCACGGATGTTCGTGCATCTGCTGTTTCGGGGCGTCAAGGGCACCGCCTGGTTCGATGACGCGTGCGTCCAGATCCTCGACACGACCACGTCGCGCATCTTCGACGGCGAGGCCGTCGACGTCGTGAAAGCCTCAGCGGCGGCGACACGGACCGCCCAGCCGTTGCCGATCGTCGCGTCCGCCGATGGGAGCATCGCGGTCCTGGGCGACCGCGAATCCGGCTTGCTGACCGGCGTTCGGCTGCGTGGCGAGCGCCGGCTCGCCGGCTCCTTGCCCGGCGGGATCCTCGTCCAGGACGCGGGCGAGCGCGGACCGATCCATCGCGTGACTGCTCCCATGCACGTGGAGGGCGCGATTGCGAAACAACATACCTCTTTGGGGGTGCTAGGTCTCGACGTGACGACGACCCTCCGCGCCGAAGCGAAGCGGATCCGCGGTCGGATTCACGTGCGAAACCGCGATGACTCGGCTCGGTCGCTTTCGGTAGCCGCGGCGATCCCGCTGCCGGCCCTTGGGTGGCATTGGCACGCGGACATTCGACGAAGCGAGGAGATCCGCCCGAACAGAACGTACTGGAACACCGTCCAGATGAACGCGGGCAAGACCGGGACCGCCTCGCGCTATCCGCTGGCGGCGATCGCGGACGGGGACGTCGGTGTGGCGATTGCGGTTCCACTCGATGAGCCACGTATCGTTCGGCTCGCTTATGACGCGCAGCAGGAGTGGCTGATCGCGGCGTTTGATTTCGCCGCAAGCTCGGCGGTCAAGAAGCTCCCCAACCAGGGGTGGGTGGACTTCGAGGTCTTCTCGTTCGACGGCCGATGGGGCTTCCGCGCCGCGCTCCAACGCTACTACGAGCTGCATCCCGACGCGTTTCGCCGGCGCGTCTCCGACGTCGGGCTCTGGATGGCCTTCGCGAAGATCAGCGAGGTCGAGCGGCCGGAGGACTTCGGCTTCTATTTCAAGGAAGGCCTCGGCGATCAGGCCTACGATAACGCGCACGGCATCCGCACCTTCCGCTACACCGAGCCGCAGAGCCAGTGGATGCCCATGCCCAAGGGAATGAAGCGGTCGTACGACCAGGCCGTCCGGCTGATGGAACAGCGGGCCCGCGATCCCAGGCGGGCCGACCGCACGCGGTACCAGGCCGTGCTCACGTCGGGGGCAAAGAACGCCGACGGTCGCTATCACGTGACCATGCACGAAGCCCCCTGGTGCGACGGCGCGGTGTTCGCCCTCAACCCCGACCCGGAACTCCCCGGCGAGGTGAACAAGGCCCGCGTGAACTACGACCCGAACCAGGCGACGAAGCTCTATGCCGACGAACCCCAGCACGGCATCGACGGCGAATACCTCGATTCGCTCGACGGCTGGAGCAGCCAGAGGAACTACCGGCCCGCGCACCTGGCCTGTGCGGACGTCCCACCGGTCTACGATCCCGAGACGCGCCGCCCCTGCCTGCTGAACGCCTTCAGCATCTGGGAGTTCGTGCGGTGGATGTCAAGGCTGGTGCACGGCCAGGGCAAGTTGATGATGGCCAACGCCACGCCCACTCGCTATCCGTGGCAGGTCGCCTGGCTCGACGTGATGGGGCAGGAGACCAACTGGAAGCCCAACGGCCAGTGGCGGCCGATGACG
This sequence comes from uncultured Planctomycetales bacterium, assembly GCA_964550865.1. Lineage (GTDB taxonomy): Bacteria > Planctomycetota > Phycisphaerae > UBA1845 > JAFGLZ01 > JAFGLZ01. The sequence continues at coordinate 4,782 of CAZKCX010000309.1, read as the reverse complement.
GACGTGGAACTCTGCTACCGCCGATCGCTCTGCGCGACGAAGCCGTATCTGCTGCTCCAGAACTCGGACTTCACACGCTGGACGAAGGACGACACCCGCCGGTACTTCATGCGGGCCGGGGCCTACGGTGTCCTGCCGTCCTTTTTCAGCGCGAATGCCGCGACGGACCACTACTTCCGCAATCCCACCTGGTACAACCGCGACCGGCCGCTGTTCAAGCGGTTCGTCCCGGTCATTCGGCGGATCGCCCTGGCAGGCTGGCGTCCAGTGACCCACGCACGGGCCGAGCCGCAGACGCTGCAGGTCGAGCGGTTCGGCGAGGCGGGAACGCCGGAGTGCTTTCTGACCGTTCACAACCCGACCGAGGAGGCGGTGAGTGGGAGGCTAACGGTCCTGCCCGACCTCCGTGCCGCCCGGGCAAACGATCTGATCGGTGGCCTCTCTTTGCGCTTTGTGGCTGGAAACGGGGACGGTGCTTCAAAATCCGCTCTCGTCAACGTACCTGCACAGGAGACGCTCTTCCTTCAGCTCCATCCGAAGAATTAAGCTACCTCCAAGAGCCCTTCGACAGCTCGCCAAACCTGAGTGGCCCACGTCTTTGGAGGTGGGACATACGAATCCGCTCGGAGATTCGCGCACCCCAGGCTGAAGCCATGGGCCACCCAGATAGAAGCTCCTTGTGACGCGCTGTGTGACTTCTCATCGAAGCAGCCCAGGGAGGATGCGGATTCGCCTACCGCCCGTCGAACAGCGTGAGCAAGCCGCGGAGGTCGGGGAAGATGTACTGGGGTTCGGCCTCGCCCACGTCGCTGATCCGCCCCACCCGATCGATGAGCACGCTGCGGATCCCCGCGCGGTTTGCGCCATCCACGTCGCTGTGGCGCGAGTCCCCCGCGTGGACGACCGTGGCCGGATCCCAGCCGGTTCGCTCGAGCGCGAGCCGGAAGATGCCCGACTCCGGCTTGTAGCAGCGGGCCTCCTCGCTCGTCACGATCTCGTCGAACTCCAGGCCGTAGTGCCGGGTGGCGAACTCGATGTGCTCGCGGTCGGCGTTGGTCACGAGGCAGACGGGGACGTCGAGCTGGCCCAGCACCTCGATGACGTCGTCCTGCAATGGCGGCTTGCAGAGGTAGTCCCGAAGGGGACGGACGTAGCCGTCGGCGAGGCCGATCGGATCTCCCACCAAAGGCCGGCCCATCGCCTCCAGCAAGCTCACGAAGGAATCCCGCTCGCATTCGTACAGCGTGCGGAAGCGGTCGTGGTTGGATTCCTCGATGAGGCGAAAGAAGTGACGGCCCCAGTCAACGGCCACCTGCGCCTTGTCTGCCTGCAAGCCCACGTCGTCCATCACGCGCTGGCAGATGTCCTCGACGGTCTCCCGGGCCCAGCTTGTGAGCGTGCCGTAGAAATCCAGGAAGAGCGCCCGCGGCCTCTCCGCGTTGGAGGTCTGTGCGTCGGATCGGGTCATGCCGTCAGTGTCTCGTATCGAACCGTGTGCTTCTCGATCTTCTCGGGGCTGGGACGATAGCCGAAACCCGGGCCGTCGGGCAAGTGCAAATAGCCCCCCGCATCGACGACGATGGGTGGCTCCAGGACATCGTCCGCCAGCCATTGGGCGGACGTGCAGGCATCCACGGGCTGCGCGAAGGCGTCCAGCATTGCCAGATGCAGGGCGGCGGACGTGCCGACGCCCAACTCGGGCAGCGAGCGAATCCGGCAGGCGAGCGAATGATCCCGTGCGGCCAGGGCGGTCCGCAGGGCAGGTGTGAGTCCCCCCGACCGCTGCGGGCTTACGCCGACCATCCGTGCCGACCCACCGGCGGCAATCTCGCGGATCTCCGCCTCGCCGGCCGTGGAGATGTCCGGACAGAGCGCCGTCGTCAGCAGCCGCTGGATCTGGGCCGAGCCGTCGGAAGCATGCGAAGGGAGGGGATCTTCGATCGCGATGGGCTGGTACTTGTCCAGGTTGCGGAAGGTCTCCACGTCGGCCTCCGTGAACCCGCCGCCCGCGTCGACAATCAAGGGCAGATCCGGCCACTCCTGGCGAATGGCCGCTACGGGCTCGAGATCCCAGTCCGGTCGGATCGAGACGTGGACGCCCCGGTAGCCGTCGCCGATATGGCTTCGAATGTCGGTCAGCAGTTCCTCTGTGTCCCGGCACGGGCCGACCCGAAGTGCCGAGGCTAAGGGGTGGGACACGCCACCGAACATGCCGAGGAGGGGGCAAGCTCGCGCGAGCGAAGCGGCATGCCAGACGGCGATGTCGAGCCCCGCCAGGGCAAAGGGGAGCTGGCACCGATCGACGAGGGCGTCGTAGATCTCGTCATGCTCGACCTCTCCGAGGGCGAGCACGGCAGGCCCGAGGTCGTCGTGCAAGGCGTGCCAGCATTCGTCGACCGCATCATTGGCATCCGGGATTGCTAGCGGGAGCGAGCACTCTCCCCAGCCGGAGCTCCGCGAGGTGTGGAGTCGCACGAGGATGGCCCGCTTGTCGATGGCCTCGCCGTGCGAAAGGGGCACGGACCGGCGCAACGGAATCCGCACGTCATACAGGTCGATCGAATGCAGGCGGAAACGCATGCCCGGATCACCCTCCCATCCCCGAAGGGAGATTATAGGCGGCGCGTCCCACAAAAACAGGGGCTTGGAATCGGCCCGAACGCGAGTAGAATAGAAGGAAGGAGGTGGACCCGGGCCACGAAGTCGTTCCTGCTTGCCGGCGGAGGTCTCGCGATGGGCGCACCGCGCGACATCTTTCGGCCCGACGAACCCGAGCTCACGCCCGCCATGCGTCGACACCTCGTCGAGCGACGGATCGTCGAGGCGATGGAGCGCGGCGAGTTCGACAACCTGCCCGGCGCGGGCAAGCCCATCCATATCGAAATCCCTCCGCACAAGAACGAGGACCTCTGGTGGGTCCTCAAGATCATGCGGCAGGCCAACGTCGTGCCGGATGAGATCCGATATCGCAAGCAAATCGACGAACTCCTCGAGCGGATCGACGTAGCGCGGGATGAAGGCCAAGTCGTGCGGGCCGTTCGCGAGCTGAACGGCTGGATCCGGAAGCTCAACGGGATGGGCACCAACGCCATCCCGACGACGCTGACGACGTTTGACGAGGCGGCCGTCCTCGACGCGTGGCGACGACGGCGTTCCAAGACGTCAAGGGAGGGATCAAGCCATGCCAACGAAGACTCGACGAATCCTGTGTGAGGTCTGCGGGTTTGGCTATCCGCTGGAGATGTGGCAGTCGAACCTCGGCTATTGCCCGAATTGCGACCAGCCGTATGGTCCCAACGCCCGCAGGATCCTGGACCTTCCGCGGATGGACCTCGACCCCGAGGAAGGCGGCGATCCCGACGACGCGATCAACGTCGACGTCGACGAGCGCCTTGCCTGAGGGTGCGCCACGAGGGGGTCCGTCTTGAGCCTTCGCCGACAGGGGCGCTCAGCCTCAAGCACTACCCGAGCGCGCCGCACACCATGTCGCCGACCTCGGTCGTGCTGTGCCCCATCTTGCCCGCGCTGAGCGATTCGAGCTTGGGCGTGGTGGCCATGACGGCCTTCTCGATGCGAGCCGCCGCGCGGGTGTAGGCGGGCTCGCCCGTCTGCGCGCCGGCGTTGTCCAGCAGCATGCCCAGGGCGCAGATCGCCGCGAGGGGGTTGATCATGTCCTTGCCGGTGTACTTCGGGGCCGAGCCGCCGATGGGCTCGAACATGCTCGTGCCTTCCGGGTTGATGTTGCCGCCGGCCGCGATCCCCATCCCGCCCTGAATCATCGCGCCCAGGTCGGTGATAATGTCTCCGAACATGTTCGGCGTGACGATCGTGTCGTAGTACTCCGGGTTCTTGACGAACCACATGCAGCACGCGTCGACGTGGTTGTAGTCCCGCTTGATGTCCGGGTACTCGGCCTCACCGATCTCGTTGAACGCCCGCCACCAGAGGTCGTGGGCGAACGTCAAGACGTTCGTCTTGGCCACCAGTGTGAGCATCTTCTGATCGTCGCGCCGGCGGGCCAACTCGAAGGCGTAGCGCAGGCATCGCTCGACGCCGAAGCGCGTGGCGATCATCTCCTGCGTGGCCACCTCGTTCGGCGTGCCCTTGCGGAGAAACCCGCCCCCGCCGAAGTAGAGGTCCTCGGTGTTCTCGCGAACGACGTCAAAGCGGATGTCGTCCGGTCCCTTGTCCTTGAGCGGCGTGTCGACGGCCGGGTAGAGCTTCACCGGGCGGAGGTTGATGTACTGGTCCAGCTCGAACCGCAGCCGCAGGAGCAGGCCCTTCTCCAGGATGCCGGGCGCGACATCCGGGTGGCCGACCGCGCCGAGGTAGATCGCGTCGTATCCGCGGAGCTCCTCGACGGCGGTATCGGGGAGGATTTCCTTCGTCTTCAGATAGCGCTCGCCGCCGAAGTCGTAGTCTTGCGTCTCGTATCGAAAGCCCTCGAGATCCGCCACGGCCTTCAGGACCTTTAGCCCTTCGCGCACGACCTCCGGCCCGGTACCGTCACCGCCTAATACA
>CAZKCX010000309.1:0-251 GCA_964550865.1 uncultured Planctomycetales bacterium | reverse complement strand
CTTCAACATGGTTCAGCCCCATCTGTGTTCCGTCGTAACCGCCGCCGACGTCTGTTGTGTGGATCCTCGTTGCCGCCCACACCTGCACAACGCACTCCCGCCCGGCATGCCGCCGTTCGACGCATCGTTGGCCGAAGCGTCGTCGCCCGGCAATGCAGCGGGCACCGAGCCCACCCGGCGAGCGTCCTCGTCTCGCAACGACGGGGCCACAGTATCCTCAAGCCGCCCGCCGGGGTCAAATCCCGGGGCGG
>CAZKCX010000308.1:0-7907 GCA_964550865.1 uncultured Planctomycetales bacterium | reverse complement strand
GATGTCTACCGCCGCATCGGCCAGGGTCAGCAGCGAGCCGCCGCTGCGCGGAAGCTGCGGCACCAGCTCGAGCGCCTCGCCCACGGTCGCACATCGCTCGAAGACCTCCTGGACGATGAGGGTGACGTTCGTGCGGCAATCGCTCCGATCGCTGGGGTAGCCGAGGTTGTAGCTCACGGCCAGTCCCTGCTGGTTCACGCCGGTGTGCGAACCCGCCAGCTGCGGGAAGGTGAGGTGCAACGACGCATACCGCCCCGTCGGCGCATCCCGACGAAGGAGGTTGAAGGGCTTTGTCTCGGGCGGAAGGTCGAACACCCGCGCGATGGCGGCCTCGCCCAATGCGGTTCGGTCCGGACCGAAGGCGACGGACGTGCACGCGGGGAGTCGGAGCGCGGGTTGCGTCTGCTGCTCCAGGAAGGCCATCAGCCAGAGCAGGTCGACGTCGACTCCGGCACCCTTGGCGATGCCGATTGTGCGATCGTACTGCCGCGGGTAGTGCAGTTCGACGTCGCGAGGGGCGTTGCGCTTGGCCAAGCCGCGCGCGACGCGGAGCAGCAGCCGCGCCGGCACGAACCACGGCTTGATCTGACGGATCCGCGGGTTCTCGAGGACCACCTCGCGGAGCCCTTGCGCGACCCGGTCGCCGAGGGCCTGGCCTTGCTGCATGCCCATCTCTCGCGGCGTGCCGCTACAGGAGATCTCTCGAATATCGTCCGTGGGTGTTACGGGGAATCGCTCCAGCGGATCCGTCGGCATCCGTTCACCCTCCGCGGGGATCGTCCGCACCGCGTCGACGCTCGGCGGCGCTCATTCCGTGGGCAGCTCGGAAAGGTTCTCGTTTCCGCCGATGAGGACGAGCATGTCTCCCGGCTGGAGCGGCTCGTCGGGATCGGCCACGCCGATGAAGCGCCGGCCGTCGCGCGCCGATTCGTCCTTGCTCGGCTCTTGCCGACGGATCCCCACGACGTTCAGCCGGTACTTGCGCCGGATATCGAGCTCGCGCAGCGTGCGATGCACGAACGACTTCGGAACGGGGACCTGCACCAGGCTGGTCTCGTCGTCGAGCTCGACGAGCGACTCGAATTGGGGCATGGTCAACCGGTTGGCCCAGCGCCGAGCGGATTCGTCCTCCGGCCAGGCGATCTCGTCGCAGCCGATGCGCTCGAGGATGCGGCCGCGCATGCCGCTGCCGGCGCGGCTGATCACGCGCGGCACGCCGATCTTCTTGAGGATCGTGACCGTGAGCATGTTGGCCTCGAAGTCCGTGCCGATGCCGACGACCGCGCAATCCACCTTGTCGATGCCCTGGGCGAGCAGGGCTTGCTCGTCCGTGCTGTCCAGCGTGATCGCGAGCGTGACGTCGTCGCGGATGCGCTGCACGATCGCCTCATCGCTGTCGATGCCGATCACCTCCACCCCCCGTTGCGCGAGAAGCTGCGCGAGCTTCTCTCCGAATCGTCCCAGTCCGATGACGGCAAAGCGGGGCATGGCATTACCCGATGAGAAGGGTTTCCTCGGGATAGCGGTAGCGGGCCGTCTGCTGCCGTCCCGCCAACGCGATGAACAGCGTGAGGGGCCCGAGCCGCCCGACGAACATCGCCCCCATGATCACGACGCGCCCGAAGGCTGTCAATTCGCTCGTGATGCCGCAGCTCAAGCCGACCGTTCCGCACGCGCTGACCGCCTCGAAGAGCAGCTCGAGAAACCGCGCGTTCTCCCCGTCGCTGAAGGTCAGCAGCAAGGTCGTCACGGCGACCAGCCCGAACATCAGGACGAGCACCGCGCCGGCCCGCGCGATCAGCTCCGGCGGCACGCGTCGTCCGGAGACTTCGGTGTCGGCGCGGCGTCGCAACGTGGCGTAGGACGCCAGCAGAACCATCGCCAGCGTCGTCGTCTTAATTCCCCCCGCCGTCGAGCCCGGGCTCCCGCCGATGAACATCAGGAGGATCATCAGGAAGTGGCTGGCCGGCGAGAGCGCGCTCGTCGTGGTGGGCACGGTGTTGAACCCGGCCGTCCGCGTCGTGACCGATTGAAAGAGCGCCCCCAGTGCTCGCTTGGGCCATGTCTCGCCGGCCAAGAGGGGCGGCTTGGGCTGGAGCGGTTCCCGGAGGTCGCTGGGGTAGCGGGCGTTGACGGCGCTCGGCGTCTCGAAGAAGTACAGCAGACCGGCGCCGACGACGATCAGGAGCACCGTGGTGGCCAGGACGATCTTGGTGTTCAAGCTCAGTCGATCGGCCCGGGTCGAGAAGGCCGCGGGATGGCCTCGGCGCATGTACGCCGTGAAACGCGCGAGCGCGGTCTCGATCAGATCGCCCAGGACGGGGAATCCGAGTCCGCCCAGCACGATCAGCGTCATCATCACGCCGTAGACCTGCCACGCGCCGCTGTAGGGAACGAGGCTTTCGGTCTGCAGGGAGAAGCCCGCGTTGCAGAAGGCGCTGACGGCATGGAAGACGCTGTGGAACAGACGCCGCCACGCAGGACCGACGTCCGCGTCCCACATCGGATAGAGCATCGCGGTCCCGATCGCCTCGATGACGAACGTCAACACCACGACAAAGGTCAGGACGCGGGCGATCTGGCCGGCCGCCTGCTGACGCGACAGCACCCCCTGGAGCATCACCGTCTCGCCGAGCGTCATGCGGCGACGCAGGAGCAGGCCGAAGACGGCCGCGAAGATCATGATACCCAGCCCGCCGATCTGCATGAGCACGAGGATCACCACCTGGCCGAACAAGGTAAACTCCGTCGGCGTGTCGTACACGATCAGACCCGTGACGCACGTCGCGCTGACGGCCGTGAACGCGCAGTTCAACACGTGCCGCGGTGTGCTGACGGACTGTCCGATCCGGTGCGGGCGGCTCGCGCGGGGCAGCGAAAGGAGGAGCGTCCCGATGACGATCGCCGCGACGAACGAACCGACCATGAGCCGGGCGGGGTGGTGCCGCGCGAGAAAGACGTTCACCAGCGAGAGGTGATAGAGCAGCTCGACCAGGAGCACGACCTGCACCGTGACGATGTAGAGGGTGGTCGGGCGTTGCGTGAGCTCGGACCCGATCAACAGCGCGATCGCGCCCAATGCGATAACGATCCACTGCAGCCGATGCGTGCGAAGGTAGTCCAACGGACGCCGCGCGACGGCCAGGCCGAACAAGCTCCGCGCAACGAAGAGCAACACCGCGGCGACCTGGACGCCCACCAGGAGGCGCAGCGGGAGCGGACGGGCTTCCGGCTCGAATCCGTATTCGATCGCGACGCAGAGGCCCGCCGCGACGGCCATGACGATGACGGTCAGCGTCAGACCGAAGCGAACGGTATCCACCCAGGTTCGATCCGGCAGATCGTTCATGGGGTGAGCGGCCCTTCTCCGCGGAATCGGTGCCGTCCGCGATAGACGATCACGAAGACGAGCCGCGTGACGTCGGGGAAGACGCGGCGGATCGCGGGCGAGCGTTGACGCAAGACGGCAAGCCTATCCCTTCTTGCCGTAGACCTGCTCGGGGTCGAACATCTTCTCGGCGACGACCGTCCACGCGTCACCCTCCAGCTTGCGATAGAAGCAGTTGTGGTATCCCTCGTGGCAGGCCGCGCCGTGCTGACGGGCCCGAATCAGGACCGTATCGGCGTCGCAATCCGTGAAGATCGCGACGACCTCCTGTACGTGCCCCGAGCTTTCGCCCTTCATCCAATACTTCTGTCGGCTGCGGGACCAGAAATGGGTCTTTCCGGTTTCGATCGTTCGGGCGAGGCTGGCGTTGTTCATGTAGGCCATCATCAGGACCTCCCCGGTCTCGTCGTCTTGCACGATAGTCGGGATGAGGCCGTTGGCGTCGTATTTGAGCTCGTCCAGAGCGGACATGAAAGCGTCTCCCATGAGTCTTCGTTGCGTTTCCCAGGCGGTGTGGAGGATCCGCTGCGGGTCTTGCTTCTCGATGGTATCGCGGATCCGAGCCCCGCGCTACGCTTGGCCTTGGGCCACGCGAACGGCCTCGGCTACGTCGATCTGTCTTTCGTAGATCGCGCGTCCGACGATCACGCCGGACATGCGCATGTCGCGGAGCCGCCGGATGTCCTCCAGGTCGGTGACACCCCCGGAGGCGATCACCGGGTGCTTGCTGCAGCGGGCCAGCTCCTCGACGGCGTCGAGGTTCGGGCCAAGCAGCATGCCGTCGCGCCCGATGTCCGTGTAGATGATTGCGCTCAGGGGCCAGTCCGCCGCGGCTTCGGCGATCTCGACGGCGGTGCGGTTCGTTTCCTCCGTCCATCCCTCGACGGCGAGCTTTCCGCCGCGCGCGTCGAGGCCCAGCACGATCCTATTCTCGTGCTCCTTCGTATGCACCAGGTGTCGAAACCACTCCCATTCCTTGAGCGCTTGGGTGCCGATGACGATCCGCGCCGCCCCGACCCGCAGGAGGGCGTCCACCGATTCATCGTCGCGTATCCCGCCTCCGACCTCGACGTTCACGCCGGTGGCCGAGACGATGTTGCCGATCGTCTCAAGGTTCACGGGTCGGCCTTCTCGCGCCCCGTCGAGGTCGACGACGTGCACCCAGTGGGCGCCGGCCTCCTCGAACGTGCGAACCATCTCGGTGGGCGTGGTGTCGTATTCGATCTGGCGCTCGTAGTCTCCCTGAACGAGTCGAACGACCTTCCCGTCGCGAATATCAATTGCCGGAATGAGCTCCATCATGACTTCCTCTGGCTCGGCCGAGCCTCCGCCGCATGGGGCGACCGTTGGCGTTAGGCTACAGCTTGGCGAAGTTCTCCAGGATCTTCAGCCCGCAGCGCTGCGATTTCTCCGGGTGAAACTGCGTCGCGTACAGATTGTCTCGCCATACCATGGCGACGAATCGCACACCGTGCTCCGACCAGGCCGAGCTCACGTCCGCGTCGATCGGCTGAACGTGGTACGAGTGCACGAAGTAGAAATGCGTCCCGGGCGTCACCCCGTGGAGCAGCGGGCAGGCATCGTCCCAGACCAGTTGGTTCCAGCCCATGTGTGGGATCTTCAGTCCTCGCGCGGCGGGCAAGCCCTCGAAATCGAAGCGAACCACCTTGCCGGGGACGAGGCCGAGCCCGGTGTGCTCGCCGTCTTCGTAGCTCACATCGAAGAGGAGCTGAAGGCCCAGGCAGATCCCCAGAAACGGCCGTCCTGAATCCACGGCCCGGACGACGGGATCCACCAATCCCTGGGCTCGCATGTGCTCGATCGCGTCGGCAAACGCCCCGACGCCGGGCAAGACGACCTTGGCCGCGCGATCGATCTGCTCGGCGGAGGCGACGATCTGCGCGTCGGCCCCGACGCGCTCGAACGCCTTCTGAACGCTGCGAAGGTTGCCCATGCCGTAGTCGACGATCGCGATCACTTCTCTGCACGCTGCGGCACGGACGCCCGGCCCGGCCCATTGTCTGCCCAGGTATTACCGGCTCGGTGCCGGACCGACGTAGATCTCTACCCTGCGGTTCTTTGCCTTGTTCGCCGGGGTCGAATTCGGTACGATGGGAGAGAACTCCCCCGCGCCGGCGGCCAGGAGGCGCGTGTTGGACACGCCCTTGCTCATCAGGTAGCGGACGACGGCCATCGCGCGCTGGCTGCTCAGCTCGAGGTTGTCCTTCCACTTGGTGCGCTTGATCGGGTCGTTGTCCGTATGGCCCACGACGTATACGTGCTGGTTGGCGCCCTTGAGCGTCGGCACCATGTCGTCGAGCTGCTTCTTGGCCTTGGCCGAGAGGCTCGGATGGTTGGCTCGCCCCAGATCCACCGCACTGATCGCGCCGACGAACTTGAGCATGGGCGCGGGCGGAGGGGGCGGGGCCTGCTTGGCCTGCGCCAGGGCGCTCTGCAGGTCCGCGGTTTGCTGCTGCAGCTCGGAGACCTGCGATTGCGCGGCGTCGCGCTCTTGGGATGCTTCCAGGAGTTGGTCCCCTAACGCCTTCTTCTCCTCCTCGAGCTGAGCGATCTTCTTCTTCGGGTCTTCACACCCGGTCCAGAAGAGGATGCTCGAGCAGACACCGAAACACATTGCCGTGCTCATCGTGCGACGCATGGGTTCTGCCTCCCGTTGGACTGCGGTACTACACACCTCGCTCGATTCGGATGACCCGATCCACCACGTCGATCATCCCCGTTGTGACGGCCATCACGATTGGGCCGTCGTGTCCTCCGTCTGACCGATCGCACCTTGGATCTTCTGATCGATACGGCTTTCCTGCGCCTTCAGGTCCTCGGCCAGCTTCTGCTGTTGCTTCATTTTGGCTTCCAACGCCTTGGCCTGGCGGATCTCTCGCAGGTCCCGGAACACCTGTCGAACCCGCCGCAACGCCCAGGCGATCAGTACGGCCGAAGCCCCGCTGATCAGCATTACCCACAACACATTGGTCTGTGGGAAGGTGTGAAAGAGCCAGACATCGACCTTGTGGTTGCGGTTCATGAAGACGACGAGCAAGACCGCCGCCCCGACCACAACCATGACCGCGATTCTAGCGTACGTCTTGAACTGCTTGAATGCAAGTCCCATCGGTCTCGCCACTTGTCGGTACAGGCCCGCAGGAAGAGCGTCCTGCTGCGCGAGCGACCCAAGCGGCCGGTCTGCGGCGCCCGGGCGGGCTTCCGGCCTGTTCGCGATGACGTCTCAGGATCCGGGACTCACCGGGCCCACCGAACGCCCGATCGGTCCCTCCGGGTATTGTAGCGGATCGCCGGACGATGGGGCGTAGAAATCCCTCGTAATCCGTGATTTCGGCCCATCCCCTCCCCCTCCTTGCCTCCGCGATCGGTAAAAGACAAGGGCTGTCCGACAGGACAGCCCTTGCTGAACTGCAATCGTTATGGAGAGGCGACGTGCGTCGCCGAGACAGCCCCAGGGAACAGCAAGACTACGGGCCGAACGGATCGTCGGGCACCGCGAAGTCGATCTGGCGGCCCACCCACTGGCCGATGCCTGCCTTCACGATCGTCATCGCCCAGTCGTAGACGGGTCGACCGACCCAGGCCGGGTTGTTGTCGATGTAGTTCTCAAGAGGAGGCCAAGCATACGTGTCCCAGGCGAAATCGAGCAGAGTCTCCTGCGTCGCGCCACTCGGGCAGGCCGGGACGAACGCCGGCAGGGAGCCCATGGACAGGGCCATCATCGCCACCAGTACTCGCTTGCTAGCGGATGCTTTCATCGGATCTTCCTTCCTTAGATCTTTCGTCATGCGGGCCGCACGTGCCAAAGGGGTGCAGCCTCAACAGTTCCATGCTCTCACCCGAACGAGCCTCCGGCCTAGCGCGGTCGGCCCGCGTCTACCCAGGTCCCGGGGACGTTGACCCGGACTTGATCCGGAACCAACCAGTTGGCCATGGCCGTAAAGACGTGGTTGAGGAACCACTGCCGTCTTCCGTCGTCGGCCACACCGTCTCGATTGCCGTCGTTGAGATACGTGCTGACCGTGTTCGACGCGAACGCCGCCGCTCCGGGAAGGGCTCCGGTTTGCGCGATATCATTGTTGACGCCGGGTTGGAATGGCGCAGATGATCGTCCGTTGCCGTTCAGCAGCGCGATCATGTCCGCCTGGGTCATGCCGCATGCCATCGGCGTCACTGCGGGCAGCACACCGATCGTCGAGACCAGTGCCACCTTCCAATAGAGCTTGGACAGATGCCTCCTCATCACACTCTTCTCCTTATCGCTTAGGTCCCTGGTCCTGGGGAATAGCGTACCCTTACTCCACTCTCGTGGAGCCTCGCATTCGCGTTCGGCGTGGCCGTGCGGGATCGTTCACGACCGCCGGAAAGCCCGATCCCTGGTCGGCACCCTGACGAGGACGTCCGTGCATAGGAACGTTTCTCTTGAAACCGGCGCACTCCTGCGACTGGGGTCCGCGCCATCGAAAACCCAATCGACTCCGCGCCTAACTCGCCGTAG
>CAZKCX010000307.1:0-7909 GCA_964550865.1 uncultured Planctomycetales bacterium | reverse complement strand
TCGCCAAGTCGGCCGGCATGAAGTACATCGTCTTTACGACGAAACACCACGACGGCTTCTGCATGTTCGACACGCAGCTCACGGAGTACAAGATCACGAACTCACCATTCAAGCGCGACGTGGTGGCCGAGTTGGCCACGGCCTGCCACGACATGGACTTTCGCCTGGGATTCTACTACTCACCGCCCGACTGGCACCATCCGGACTATCGCACCGACCGGCATGAGAAGTACATCGAGTACCTCCACGGCCAGCTGCGGGAGCTGTGCACGAACTACGGCAAGGTAAGCATCATCTGGTTCGACGGCCTGGGCGGAAAGGCGGAGGACTGGCGGTCGGACAAGCTCCTGCCGATGGTTCGAAGGCTCCAGCCCGGCGTAATCATCAACAACCGCGCGGGCGTGCCCGCCGACCACGACACCCCGGAGCAGACGATCGGACGGTTCCAGCGGCACCGCCCCTGGGAGAGCTGCATCACGATCTGTCGCCAGTGGGCGTGGAAGCCGAACGACAAGCTGAAGTCGCTCGAGGAGTGCATTCACACGCTGGTGCAGTGCGCGGGCGGCGACGGCAACCTGCTGCTCAACGTCGGTCCGATGCCGACGGGCGAGATCGAGCCACGCCAGGTCCAGCGCCTCAAAGAGATGGGCGCGTGGATGGAGAAATACGGTCAGACGATCTACGGCACCCGCGGCGGGCCGTTCAAGCCCTGGCCCGGCGGGGCGTCCACGCTCCGGGGCGATACGGTCTACCTGCACATCTTCCAGGCCCCGGACGGCAAGGTGCTGCTGCCGCCGATCCCGAAGAAGATCGTCTCCAGCGAGATGCTCACGGGCGGGGACGTGAAGGTCACACAGACCGACGAGGGCATCGAGGTGGTGCTGCCGAAGGCGTCGCGCGACCCGATCGACAGCATCGTTGCCTTGAAGCTCGACGGGCCGGCCTTCGAGATCAAACCCGTGAGCGCGTATCAGTCCGGATCCGTCGCGGCGGGCAAGCCCTGCCGCGCCTCGAACGTCTACAAGAACCATCGACATCGCTACGGCCCACAGCAGGCATTCGACGACGATCCGTCCACACGCTGGGCCACGGATGCCGGCACACACGAGGCCTGGATTCAGGTCGACCTCGGCAAGCCGACGCCGATCGGCGGCGCGATGATCCATGAGGCCTACGCGGGCCGCGTCAAGTCCTTCCGGCTGGAGGCCAAGGACGGAGATGCATGGAAGAGCTTCCACACGGGCACGACCGTCGGGGAGAATCACCGCATCACGTTCAAACCGGTCACGGCGCGCGTGGTTCGGCTGAACATCCTCAAGGCGACCGAAGGCCCGACCCTCTGGGAGTTCCATCTCCTTCCGCCGAAGTAGCGACGCCGCGTTTCTGATCCTTCCCGGAGGGCTCGCATTGCGCACCGCCACGTTGGTACCCGTGTTGCTTTCACTCTGGACGTCCGCCGCATCGGGCGGTGAGGACTACAGGGCCTATCGCCTGCCGCCGAACGTCCCGCCGGTCATGATCGCCTGGTTCATGCGCCCCGAGGAGTTCGACGCCAAGGGCTATGAGGCCGGCATCGATCTGTTCGCAAGGCACACCGGCGCCAACCTCCTGGCGACCAGCATCCGGTCCTGGGGACGCGAGGTCACCGAGGACGACGTCTACGCGCAGATCAAGGCCATGACGGCCTACGCCGCCCGGCACGGGATCCGGATCGCAATGGACCTCGACGTCCGGCTCGCCCGTCGCGCGTTTCGCCGGGCCTACCCGGATGAGCAGCAGGAGATGCTCCGGCTTCGCGAGGTCCCGCTCCGCGCTTCGGGCCTGATCGGCATGCGGATCGAGAGCACAGACCTCCGCGATCACTACACGTTTCGGACGGTGCATTACGTCCCGCTGTCCGGGCGGCTCGTCCGCGTATACGCCTACCGACGCGACAAGGACGGCATCGACCCGAAGACCGTTACCGACATCACGGAGCGCTGCGAGGTCGAGGCCGCCACGGCGAAGGAGGTCATCGTCACGATCCCGTGCGATCAGCGCGACGGACGGAACACGGCCTGCGTGATGGCCGCGTTCACGCACCTGACGCCCGCCGTCTTCGCGCCGCATCTGGACGGGTTCCAAGAGAGGATCTTCGAGCGGTACCGAGACAGCGGCATCGTGGGGGCGTGCAAGGACGAGTGGGGGTTCCCGCCCTGCCACGGCGGCTGCCCGAAGAAGAACGATTACTGGTTCTCGAAATATCGCGCCGAGGCCTACGCCGAGCGGACCGGCGGGCAAGACCTCGTACGCGATTGCCTGCTCATGACCTTCGGCGAGAAGGGCCGGCGGGCGTTTCGACAGGCGGCCATCAACCACTTCCTGGAGATGTCGACCCTCCGCAACGGGCAGATCGAGGACCGCTTCTATCGCGCCATCAAGCGGATCTTCGAACCCGAGGCCGTCGTCGCGACGCACCCGACCTGGGTGCCGTATCCCGGCACGGACGAGTTCAAGAAGAACGGGCTGGATTGGTGGAAGGCCACGCGCGACCTCGCCCAGACGGACGAGTTCACTCCGATGTCCGCCCGCACGTCGCTGGCCAAGAAGTGGGGCAGTCCCGTCTGGATGAACATGTACTATCACCGCAAGGTGCGGGACTACCACCGCTCGCTCTGGTCGCACGCGCTGGCCGGCGGACGGATCGACCTCCATCCGCTGTACCCGGTCCCGAAGCCGGTCCCCATCGTCGAGCAGTACAAGCCGCTGCTCCGCGGCGGCCTGATGCGGGGCGACTGTCGCATTCGACTGCTCAACTTTATCTCCGACGCGCCGCTGGATTGCCCCGCGGCGGTCGTCTTCGGCCACGCCTGCGCGATGAACTGGGCCGGGCCAGCGTACGACGACGTCGGGCTCGGTGTGACGGACGGGCTCTGGCGGGCGGGGTATCCGGCGGACCTGATCCCGTCGAGCGAGATCGGCGATCCCGCCCTGAAGATCAGCGACGACGGCTATGTCCAATACGGCCCGCAGGAGTACAAGGCCGTCGTGCTCTACCATCCCGAGTTCGAAAGGCCCGAAACCGCAGCGTTCTTCACCAAGGCCGCCAAGGGCAAGACGGCGCTGTTTCGCGTGGGGGATTGGACCCGGGGTTTCGGCTGCAAGGACTTCCGCGGCAATGCGGCTCTACCGAGGGCGATGACCGTCCTGCCCGACGCCGAGGCCGCCGTGAAGGCCGTCACCGCCAAGCTCCGGAAGCTCGACGTGCCGAAGCAAACGCCTGCCACGGGCACGCTCCGAGGACCGAAGCGGGGCTCGGCCGCTCCGCCGACGAAGGGTCGCTGCCGACTGATCGACGGGACCGAGATCCTCCTGGCCGGCGAGAAGGACATCGCGGGCGATCCGATCTCTGAGACCATCACGGTGAGGGGCCGCCGCATCGCATTCGACGCAATTGGCGTCGCGGCGGCCCGGCTCGCGGCCGACGGAACGTTGGAGGCGATGGCCTGCGGCGGACTGAAGCGATTCGACGGCGGGGGCGTGCGGATCGCGTTGGACCGACGTGCCGACGTGGCGATCTGGCGGGACGGGGCCGGCGAGTGGCAAGGGGTGTTGCAGGACTATCCGGGCGACGTCCCGTCGGCGTTGCGCAGCATCACGAAAAACTGGCTCCGGCTCGGCGTCCCGGAGCCGCTGCCATAGGCTGTTCAGCGCAACGCTAAGAACGGCAACAACGCGTAGCCCGTCGATCAATCGAGCCGCCTGAGCACGAGGTCCTTCCACAGGACCTTCACGCCACCTCCGGAGTGGATCTGCAGCGCGATCTTGCCGCGGGATTGGCCCTTGCCGACCTTGGCGTCGTGGAAGTCGACGGCCTTCACGCCGTTGATCCAGACCTGCACATGATCCCCGACGACGCGGACGCGGTAGTCGTTCCACTCCTCATGTTTGTAGGCGGTCTCGGCGGCCGGTTCCGGTTTGTGCAGCCAGCCGCGCCCACCTGACTCGTAGACGCCGCCGGTGTTCTTCGGCGCGACCTCGGCCTGCCAGCCGGTGATCCGCACGCCGTGCAGCACCGACCGGAAGAACACGCCACTGTTGCCGCTGCCGATCAGCTTGAACTTCAGCGAAAAGTCGAAGTCCTTCGGCGAGTCGTTGTAGGACAGGTAGCCGTACTTCTTCTCCGGGCCGCTCTCGCAAACGAGCAGGCCGTCCTGGACGTACCACTTCTCCGTACCGTGGACGGTCCAGCCCGTCAGGTCGCGGCCGTTGAACATCTTCTCGATCTCGACGGGCGAGGACGCCTCCCCGGCCTCACCGGGCGTGACCACCTCCCCCCAGATCTTGATCTCATCCCAGTAGCCGGTGTCGTCGAACGACCCGATGCCGATGTGGCCCCATTGGAACGTCTTGTCGATCGCGTACATGTGCGGTGTGGAGAAGTCATTGAAGTAGACCTCGATGGTCCCCGCGTCGGCCCGTCGCACGAGTCGGACATGGTGCCATTCGTCCGTCCACTTGGTCCCGCCCTTGCGGTAATGCGTGATGGCATCGGTCATGTCGTAGTCGTTCGACTTGCCGGCCATCTTGTCTTGGATGAGCGTCACGCGGGGCGCGTCGTTGACGATCATGATGCTGTTGCTGTGCGCGTCGGACTTGAACCCCATATGCACGTAGTAGAAGTGAATGGGGTCCTGCTTGGCGAAGAACAGGCACATGTCGCGATGGCCGTAGGTCTTCGTCGTGGAGCGCAGCGTATAGTCGATCACGAAGTCGCCCAGCAGCGTGTCCTTGAGCCATGAGATATTGAAGGGCGATCGATGCTTGGGCTTGTACTTGCTCTGCGCGAACTGGTTGTAGACCTTGCGATCGCCGAGGTCCTTGATCCGCCAGGCCTTGGGGTCGGTCGGCTGCCAGCGGTCGGTCTTGCCGTCCTCGAAGTCGAACGTCGCGACGTGCGGCAGGCCGTAGTCCGGCGGCGCCTTGCGGTCGATCTGCACCGCGGACCGCACGAGCTTGAAGCTCTCTTCGGCCAGGTGGCCTCGCAGGTCGAGCTGCTGGAGGAAGACGACCGCCAAGTCGAAGGCGGGGTCGCCGAACATGTACGTGCCGAACATCCCCGCATGGTTGACGTGCAGCGGCGAGGAGCCGATCGGACAGTGGTCCTCGTAGAACTTGCTCCACCCGAGCCCCCATCCGCTCTTGGCGTCCGGCGTGTGGTTGCGGGTCATCATCTCGACGGTCTCCTTCTTGAGAAGCCGCTTGCCGTCATACGTCCCGTCATTCAGGAACAGCTGGACGAATGCGGCCATGTCGTCGGCGGTGGAGACCAGCCCGCCGGCCGGATAGAGCGGATAGAGCCTGCCGCGGAGTTTGCCGATCCATGCCTCCGTGACCTTGTCGCGCTGCCACGCCTCGTCCACGCGGGAGCGCCGATACCGGACCGCCAGCTTCTCCTTCAGCGCCGCGTCGATGCGGAACGTGCTGTCGTCCATGCCGAGCGGATCGAGGATCTCCTTGCGCAGGAACGCCTCGCACGTTTGGCCGGCAACGACCTCGATGATCCGCCCCAGCACGCAATAGGCGTCACTGCTGTAGCCGAACCCCTTGCCCGGCTCGAACGCGAGCGGCTTGGCGGCGAGCGCGTCCACGAAGGCGCTCAGGGCCGTTTGTCCCGAGGCGGGCTCGACGGCCTCCCGGGCCCGAGCGTCGCCCGCCGGCGCGCCCATGCCCGACGTATGGCAGAGCAGGTGACGGATCCTCGGGTTCGCCGTCCCCCCGCCCTTGACCTTCAGGTCGCGAAACTTGGGCAGGTGTTTGCCGATCGGGTCGTCGAGCGAGAGCTTGCCCCGCTCACAGAGCATCATGACGGCGGTCGCGACGATCGGCTTGGTCATCGACGCGACCATCACCGGCGTGTCGGCGGTCATCTTGCGGCCCGCCTCGACGTCGGCATAGCCCGCGGCGTGACGATAGACCACCTTGCCCTTGCGGGCGGCGAGCAGGATGCAACCCGGCAGACGCTTGTCTTTCACCCACTCGCCGAGCGTGCCCGAAAGCTCTGAGAGCTTCTGGGCCGACATCCCGAGCGTCTCCGGCGATGCGTCGCCCAATCCCGCACTGGCGTCCGCGGACGCGCAGCCGCCGACGACGATCCCCACCCCGATCAACCACGCCTGCATGTGACGTCTCACCCGATTCATGTCTGAACTCCTCTCCTGCTTCTGCGCGGACGAACCGCCGCATTGGCCCCGCTCCGGCGCAAACGTCCGTCGGTCGTGAGGCGGAGTGCGATCACGACGACGCCGTCCGCTCCGGCCTTTGCGCAGAAAGGTGACGGTCTTCGAGACCCTACTTCCACTCCGCCTTGGGTGGGTTCACGTAGTCCTCATACCGCGCGGCGATGTCCGCGCCCTCGCAGTCGCCCTCGTGGAACAGGACACGGTACTGGAAGACGAGCTCGTCGCCCTTCTTGAGCGTGTAATCGCCCTTCTGGCCGCTGCCCTTGGCGAAGTACTTCAGGCCGAACGGATTGGCGGTGAACAGGCCATAGCCACGAATGTGCCACGTCGTCGGGTATCGCAGGTTGCCGGGCGTATCGAAGACGGCGATACCGTACTGGTCGCCCTTGGTGCGGCTGTAGTCGACCCACTTGGCCTTCTTGCCCCAGGCCTGGCCCTCGGTCTTGTGCCCCTCGCTGTTGGTCAATCGACCGCCGTACCGTCCGTTCTCGCGGATCTCCGGCGCGACGCGGATCGCACAGATGCCGCCCTCCTTCGTGTCGCCGAAGTGCACGTCGCCGTACTTGGCGTCGAAGGCGACCTTCAGGTCGACGATCCGCATCGGTGAGGCGACGCCGTAGAACGTCATCGTCCGCGTCTCCTCGACGACCTTCGTGCCGTCGTGGCCGACCCAATCGATGACGGCCTTGATCCGGCCGACGGCGGGACCGCCCTTCGCCTCCACGAGGTTGCGAACGATCTGTCGATCCCACTTGTCCTTCTGCGGTTTGCCGCCCTTCGCGCGGGGCTCGTGCCAGAAGTTGTACTTGGCGTTGTTGAACTCGCCGTGCGCGACGTAGAAGCTCCGATGGTGATGATGGTCGGGCAACTCGCCCCGCCGTCGCTCCATCGGGTAGCCGCGGGTCATGCGGACCTGATCCGGGCCGAAGACGGGATAGCAATACGGGCGGATCTCCTCCGAATCCATCTGGAAGGTCGTGAAGTGCTTCCCGTTGACCATCACCACGATCTTCTTGTCGGACTTCTCGATCTCGACGCCGGCCTTGGCCGCGCCGTCGCTGCTCACGGCATACGTCTTGGTCTTCCCGGCGGCGAGCTCATCGAGCACCCAACACAGCTTTCCGTCGCAGACCTGACACGGAACGGTCTTGCCCGTGTCGGTGTCGACCATCTTCGGGTTGGCGATCCCGGACGGTGCGTCCACACACATGGGAACGCACATCCGATCGTGATAACCCGCCTGCACGACGAGCTTCTTGCCTTCCGCCGACGCGCTCGAGCACCCCATCATGACGGACGCCATCATGCACGCTCCTACGGTCCACACGGTCAACCCACGAATCGCATCATCGTTCGACTGCATGGTTCTCCCTTTCTCCCGAATCGGGTCTGCTGCACGCCCGCGACGCACGGCGCGCGGTATCATGCTCTATCGCCGTCTCCGTTTTCCACGAGAGCTGCTCGCCTTTCCCGCCCGTATCTCCACGACGTCCCGTACGTTGCCACCGGCCCCGCCGCGCACGTCGATCGTGCAGACCGCGTCCTCCTCCGCCCGCACGAACCACTCCAGAACCTCCGCCCCGGTCACGCCCTCGAGATGACCGACGTCGTGATGCGACGCCCGGCTGAGGACCTCCACGCCGTCGCCCGCGCGGAACTCGACGCACACGGGCCTGACGCGCGCCAGC
>CAZKCX010000306.1:0-7939 GCA_964550865.1 uncultured Planctomycetales bacterium | reverse complement strand
GTTCCTTGGGTAGCTTCTTGTGGCAGCCCATGCCGTGCTGCCACGCGTAGAAGACCTCGATCCGGTCGCCGAGATCGCGGATCAGCCGGGCGAGCAGCTTCTCATCCTGCGGCAGGTGATACGGGGCGTAGGCGATGGCCAGTTTCGGCGTCGGCGCCAGTTCGGCCAGGTATTTCATGCCGTCGGGCGATTCCATCAGGTTGTTGGCGTGGTTCTCGATGGCGATCGTCACACCCGTCTGCTCCGCCGCCGCCAGATGCGGCTTCATCTTCTCGACGAACACGCCGACGGCCTTCTTCAGCGCGTCGCCCTTCAGGCCTTTCGGGCCCTTCGCGCCGGTGACGATCGTGCGGCAGCCCAGGCGCCGGGCGAGCTTCATCTCGTCCTGCAGCCCGAACGGTCCGAGCTTGTATTGCGTGATGCAGCCGAGCTTCACGCCGTGCTGTTTGAGTAGGGCGGCGAACTTCTCTTCGCCCATCTCATCGAGCTGCTCGCGCTGCGAACCGTGCGCCTTGGGCCAGATGTCGATCCCCCATGCGCCGGTCTT
This sequence comes from uncultured Planctomycetales bacterium, assembly GCA_964550865.1. Taxonomy (GTDB): domain Bacteria; phylum Planctomycetota; class Phycisphaerae; order UBA1845; family JAFGLZ01; genus JAFGLZ01. Next base: position 7,392 of record CAZKCX010000306.1, on the reverse strand, counting down.
CTTGACCTCCGGCAGGATCTCGGCCACGTCGGTGCAGCCGTACATGCTCGATGCGAGCAGGTAGCGCAGCCGAAAGCGTTTCTTCTCTGCCGCGTGGATGGCCAGTGGGGTAGCAGCAACCGCGCTTACGGTGCCGCTCAAGAATCGACGGCGACTCAGTCCTCTCCGCGAACTGTCCATCGACATGCCCTCCTATCCACATTCGTGTCCCCCACCGCTGAAGCGGTGGGCCACCCGAAGGAGCGGTGGATCTCCCTTCGTCGCTCCCCGAGACCTTTGTAGCGATGCGAGTTCACCTCATGTGGCCCAGCCGCCCTCGGCTGGGTCGTCACATTCACAGTCGCGGGCGACTGTGCCACATCCTATCTTCTTCACAGTCGGGGGCGACTGTGCCACATCCTTGCTTTGCTATTGTGTCACGCCGTCTCGAAGCCCTTCCGCTGTTCGCGGCTGAGCCACTGGTTGGCCTCGTTGTCGCCGACAAACTCCTCCTTAACCGGGTCCCACTTGAGCGTCCGGCCCAGTCGCATCGAGATGTTCGCCAGGTGGCACGTGCTGACACTGCGGTGCTGGCTGACGATGTCGGAGATCGGCGGCTTGCGGGTGATGACGCAGTCGAAGAAGTTCCGCATGTGGTTCTCGATGGACGCGAGCTTGCCGACCTTCGGCTTGAACTTCAGGTCGTGCTCGTAGATCGTGTAGTCCGACCGATCCATCGCCAGGTCCTTGAGCAGCTCCGGCGGATCGGTGGTCACCTGCCGCCGCGTGACGAACACATCGCCTTTCTCGCATTGGAAGCGCACGCCGATCTTGCCCTCACAGAGGACCTCTATCGGCACGCCGTCGGCGAACTTCATGTCGGCCTTGAACCACGTAGCCGTGTTGTAGCCGTTCCTGATGTTCGGGATCTTGGCCTTGGCGTCGATCTCGACGGGACCGGTGTCGTCGGCACCCATGCCCCAGTGGGCGATGTCGACGTGGTGGGCGCCCCAGTCGGTCATCTTGCCGCCGGAGTACTCGTACCACCAGCGGAACGTGTAGTGGCCGCGCTCCTCGCAGTACGGCACCTTCGGCGCCTGGCCGAGCCAGAGGTTCCAGTTGATGTGCTTCGGCTCGGGCACGTCTTCGAACGGCCCGCCGGACGGGTTGGCGTCGATCGCGACGACCACCTTCTTGAGCTTTCCGAGTCGACCCGAGCGGACCAGCTCGCACGCCAGGCGGAAGTTCACGTCGCTTCGCTGCCACGTGCCGACCTGCACGACGCGCCCGGTCTCCTTGACGACCTTGCAGAGCTGCTTGCCTTCGTCGATGGTCAGCGTCAGCGGCTTCTCGACGTAGATATCCTTGCCCGCCCGGCACGCGTCGATGACCATCTTCGTGTGCCAGTGGTCGGGCGTGCCGATGATGACGACGTCGATGTCCTTACGGTCGAGCAGCTTGCGGTAGTCCTCGTAGATCTTCACGAGGCTACCGAAGCATGCGCGGCCCATCTCGCGGAGGTGCTTGTCGACGTCGCACAGCGCGATGAGCCGACCGTACGGCAGCGCCTTCTCCGTGTCGACCGAGCCCTGATACCGCAGCCCGATCGCCCCGATGCCGAACTCCTTCTTCGGCGAGTTCGCGCGCTTGTTTTCGGCCGCTTCGGTCGCCGCGCGCCGAAGCGGGTTGGCGACGAGGGCACCGGCGCCCGCCGCGGTGGCCAGGAATCTCCTTCGGTTGACGGACATGGCTTCTCCTCACGTGGGTCCTCGGCGCTTGCGGGCCGGGACGCGGATTCCTCTGAGATGGTTTGACGTCCGGGTCAACGTATCGCGCGTGTGGAAGTACATCAAGCGCTTCGTCGGACGCGGCGCGTGTCCCTGCGGCAGCGATTCTCCCCTGATCGCAGGGTTACCAGGGGACGCGGTCGGCCAATCGACAAATCGGTCAGCGCGCCTTGTCGTCGCCGCAAACGTCGCGGACCCGCGCATCCCTCTTCAAAGGGGGAGAACACGAATTCGATCGGCGATTCGCGGTACAATCCCAGAGATCCGCTTGCGCACGGGATGACGGATCTCTTCCGGAACGGGCTCCAGTGGAAAGGGAAGTCGCATATGCCGAAGCTTCATGACGGTCGTTCCGCGTTTTCCATTGCCTGCGCGGTCTTCTGCGCGGCCGCGGCGCTCTGGATCTTGCGGGCGTCGGGCGAAACGCACGCGGAGGTCAAACCACCGCGCGCTGCGGCTCCACTGACGCTCAGCGACATCCACCTCCGCGATCCGTTCCTCCTACCCATGCCGGAGCGGAAGCGCTACAAGGACAAGTTCGATATGTTCGCCTCGTTCAAGGCGAAGGGCGTCTGCCGCGGGACGCAGATCCTGATCGCCGACGAGCCGGCCGGTCCGTACCGTTTCCACAGCGATGGGCCCGTCACGCCTCGCGAGTGGGAATGCCTCGACGGCACGCTCTACTTCGACAAGAAAGACAAGCCGTGGATGGTCTTCTGCCACGAATGGCTGCAGGTCGGCGACGGCGAGATCTGCGCAATGCCCCTGCGTCAGTAGAGGTACTCGGGATACCGCCAGCGGAAGTTGGGATCCTTGCGGTAGTTCTTGGGTCTCGCCTCGATTTCCTTCGTAAGCTTGTGCAACTTGGCCGGGTCGACGAGCGGGTCGTCCGTTTGCTCCTGCCATTGGGCGAGCTGCCGTCGCAGGCGCTTGAGAATGCCAGCGTGCGCCGGGCTGTCGGTGAGGTTCCTCATCTCGTACGGGTCTTTCTTCAGGTCGTACAGCTCGAGGGGCGGGGGATCGGCGAACCGCTGCCAGACCTTGCGGAAGCCCGGATCGATCTTGGGCAGCGCATCCCGCGTCAGGTCGTACGTGCGGTCGAGGTAGTTCTTGGCGACCGGGCTGGGACGGTCCTGCATCAGGTTCACGATCAGCTTGTAGCGGTCGTCCCGGACGGACCGCTGCGGGAAGTACGTCAGCGGGGAATGCGTGTTGAACTCCGCGAACAGATACTCCCGCCATGCCACGGATTCACCCCTCAACAGCGGCAACAGCGAGCGGCCGGGCAGTCCTTCGGGCGGGCGCACGCCGGTCGCCTCGAGGATCGTCGGCAGCAGATCGATCGTGGAAACCAGTTCATCTCGGACGAGGCCGGTCTCGGTCCGGCCAGGCCAGTAGGCGATCAGCGGGATGCGAAGCCCCGGCTCGTAGCAGGTCATCTTGCCGCGGGAGTACTGCGCCCCGTGGTCGCTCAGGTAGATCACCAGCGTCCGGTCGGCCTTGCCGCTTCGCGAAAGCGCATCGAGCAGCAGGCCGACGGCGGTGTCGAGTCGGCTCATGCAGTTGTAGTAGTCCGCCAGGTTCTTGCGGAAGTGCGGCGTATCGGCCGGCAGCCACGGCGGCGGCGTGACGTCGTCGGGGCCCATCGGGTCGGCCGGGATGCCCTTCTGCTGACGGTGCCAGGGCACGTGGGCGTCGGGGTAGTTCACGGACAGGAAGAACGGCTTGTCCGACTGTGTGATGAACTCGCCGGCCTTCTGGGCGATCTTCCGCACGTCGCGCTTGCCGAAGCTGATGAACTTTCGGTCGTTCCAGTGGAAGTCGAAGTGGAACGCCGAGGGCGGATTGACGTGGAGCTTGCCGATGATGCCCGTGCGGTAGCCGGCCCGCTTGAGCAGCGTCGGCAGGTTCGGCGTGTCCTCGCGGACCATCGTGAACTTGTGCGTCGCCAGGCCGATCTGGCCGTTCTGGTGCGGATAGAGACCGGTCAGGATGCTGCTCCGGGACTGACTGCACCCGGCGAGCGTCACGTAGGCCCGCGTGAATCGAACGCCCCTTGTCGCCAACTTGTCCAGATTGGGCGTCCGCGCGATGTCGTCGCCGTAGCAGCCGAGGTTCGGGGAGTTGTCCTCCGAGACGATCATCAGGACGTTGGGGTGCGCGGGCTCCGCCGCCTGAAGGATCAGACACGCCAGTGTAATCCCAACCAGCCAGCAGTCTCTTCGATGCATCACCTCAATTCCTTAGTTTATCGCTCAAGGTTTTGTGAAATGCGGGCCCCGCATTCCTGATTGAATACCAGACAACTCCGCGAACATAGAATACGAGGCAAGACACCGACCCTCGCGGAAAACCGGCGCCTAGGGGAAATTCGGCCCGAAAGCAAGCATGTCCTGCCACCAAGAGACTGCGGGAATCTGAGAAACCCTTTGGGCGCACCGGCATGCCATCAGCTATCCGATAACTAAGCCGAAAGGGGACTCTTGTGCAGCTCGCTACTGCCTCGCCATTCTCCGCTCAACAGATACCCAGCCCCCAAGAGTTGGGCGAAGGTGCCTGGCCAGAGATAATAGGGCGCCATGTACGTCAGAACGTGGCTTGCCGCCATATAGACCGGGACCAATAAGAGAAAAACTATGAGAGGATGTCTGCGCCACTCCCTCCAACAGAGAAACACCCAGCCGATCAGAGCCACGAACATGAAGCCGGAACTGAGAAGCCTTGACCAAACGCGTTTGACTACGGCACCAAGGCTGGAGAGCACGCGCCCACTTCGTCTCAACTTGGTGTAGGATACGCTATCTTCCGGTGGGGCTATGCCCCAATCGAGGGGCACGGCAATGGGCATGATCGAACGTCGGCACAGGATCTTCACATAGGCGTCGGGATGCTGTTTCACGGCATCGAGGAACTTCTTCCGAAAGTACGCATCAGCTCTTGGATCAGACCACCGCTTGAATCCTTGTGCTTCTGCCTCTCGCATTCGATCTCTATCCGTGCCACCAATATCCCATGGGTTTGGATAGGCTCCCAAGCCAGTGACAAGTGTCACACCGGCGCTCGAGGATGTGAAGATCCACCGTCCACATATCTCGTGGTTCCGCCACGCCCACGGCAAAAGCAGGGCCATCGAGACAGCAAAGATACCCAGACCAGCAGCCGAGGATGCCCAAAACCGGCGATGGTACGCCCACAAACCGAAGAAGAAGAAAGGGCCCAGCAGTAGACTATCCGATCGGAAGTAGCTTCCCACTCCCAACACCACGCCGACCAGCACGTAATACATCGCGCGACGCATGCCTGTGACTCTTGTGGCTAGTACTATGCAAACGGTAGCCAAGGCGCAGAAGAACGGCATAAAAGCAAGGGGAAACAGCCGTGTGGACAAGAAAAGGGAGGGAGGGAAAACGGCGTAAATCAACGACGACACAAGTCCTATGCGTCGGTTACGAAGGCACAAGACGGCCAGAGCGTAGATCAGCGCCGTCGCGCCCGTATCGACGACGGCTCCGGCAGTTTGCATGACGGCCTCAATGTGAACTCCGGTGAGCCAATGAAGCGCCACGGCCAGTCCGGCCCACCCGAACGGATGCAGCATTTCCGGATACATCCCCTCCCGACGGAGGGTGTCTTTGAACTCACTTGTGATGACCGTTCCTTGCCGGGCCTTCTCGAGCAGCGTGCGGAAATCCTGATCAGCGGGACTCCCCGCATCGGCCCCACTGTATCCCAGACCTGCAGCCAACAGATAGCAGTTTCGAGTGAAGTCGAGCGCTTGACCTGTATCGGGAGACTTAAACCACGGCGTCCAGAGCAGGCGGGCATAGATCAATCTCGCTCCGAAAGCGAGCACGAGGATGAGAATGAGTTGCGAATGGTGCCGCTTCATATGCCTTTTCTCCCGCACAAACAAACCCCTAGACAGCACATGCTGACAGCATAGACAGACAAGTGGTCAACGAACATGCGTACCCTCTAGGATGCACGGCAACATCTGTTATCGCTCACGCTCGCACCCCCACAAAGCGACGCACAAGCATCAACTTGAGCGTGGCGGCAACCGTCTTTCCCACGCGCATCTTGCTCGCCCCACCCTTGAGGTCATAGCGAAGTATCATGGGAACCTCGCCGATGATCGCATCGAGTCGACTGAGCTTCAGCAGGATGTCCGCCATAGACTGAAAGCCGGCGTATTCCACAAGCGCGTCGCCGTACCTGCGAAACCCCTCCTTCAGGAGCCGAGCACGATACGCACGGTAGCCGCAGGTGTAGTCACGGACCCCTTGGATAGGAAAGACGATTTGAAAAAGGATCCTCGCGCCCGTACTCATCATCCTTCGCAAAGCACTCAAGCCAACAACCCGCGAACCCGGACGATACCGTGAAGCGATGACAACATCATTCCCCTCAAGAATCAGTTGAACCATGCGAATCATTAGCCCCGCAGGGTGCGTATTGTCTGCATCCATGGCAATGACCACATCCTGTTCCTCGGCCAATTCGCACGCCCGCTTCAGTCCGTCACGTATGGTTGCGCCTAGACCCTGGTTCGGTGCGTGCGTGATCAGCGATACGGGGACGCGTTCTTGGTACTCCTCAATGATCTGCGGAGTGGCGTCCGTGCTTCCATCATCAACAACCACATAGGAACGTTCGTGTCCGCGCCGCGCCAAGGCATCCAGCGTATCTTCCAGCTTATCAAAAAGCGCACGGAGGTTTTCCTCCTCATTGTAAGCGGGTAGAACAACATAGATCTTCGGTAGCGCCATCAAGAGCCCTTTCTCTAGTGTACGGCAACCCGGGCGCCGACGATCTCCGACGCGCGCGACTCGCCGTCTTCTCCGCTAGAGCCCAAAGTCCGATCACTGCTGTCAAGGGACTTCGCTCGCGAACATCCCATATCCCGCGATTCCGGCACACGAACCATCCGGACCCCGTGATCACCTACCCAGCCAGTGTACGACTTTGCTAAAAACAGCAAAAGGAAAGGCCTATGGTTTTTCGAAGCCTACAATGACGAATTACGCGCCCTCTGAACATCGTTTCGCTATCTCGCCGGCTTTTCCGGACAGTCGAAACTGAATCATCCTGCGGTTCCCTTCCTCGTATTCGGCATAGTATCGAGCATCCACCTCGGTGCCGGCAACGAGGATCCGCAGCTTGTCTTTCTGAGGACATGCAAAGGAAATCCCACTCAGATCCTCCATTGTGGGGACCCAGGATCCTTCCAGAGGATCCTCAACTCCAAGGACATCAACGACTAGACCATTGTCGTTGCGATATGCATCAAACTTCAGGAAGGAACGGACAAACGTGTAGTGGGTTATATCATCCACCGATGCGGCCCAAATACGGCCTTGGTTGTATAGCTTACTGACGCGCTCAAGGCCTTCAACCGCGTCAGCCGAGAAGACCTTCCGAGGATCTACCGTCCAGTGCGTGTAGATTATGCATGTCCCCTGCTTCTCACAGAGAGCTTCCAAATGCTTCGCGGTAAGGAGCTCCAGGCTTCTGTAGCCAGCAACTCCTCTGTAATTCCGCCCGAACGCAATGCATTGCGAACCGTCATCGAGGGTCACGACGCGAAGACAGGATGCACGTCCACCCTCGCAAGATCGTTCAGGAA
>CAZKCX010000305.1:0-7944 GCA_964550865.1 uncultured Planctomycetales bacterium | reverse complement strand
GATTCCCCGGAACAACTCCTTGACCGCGCATTCCGGCACCTCGACACCAACCAGGACGGACGTATCGACCGAACCGAATTCGGCCAGCAGATGCCCGCCCTGGTCGGCAAGCTTCGCCCGCACCTCCAGGATCGATGGGGACGAGGCGGAGGTCGCTTCGGCCGCAGGCCGTGGCAAGGGCGCGGCCGCATGGACCGAGGCGGGGACCTTCTCGATTCAGAAGGACTCCGACCGATGAGAGGCCGAGGCGGACCGCTCGAGCGGCTGATCGAGGAGAAGGTCCAACGTGCCCTTCGCCGAGCCATGGCCGACATGCCCGGGCGCGGCGGACGCTTCAACATGGGGCGGCGCGGCGCGATGAACCGCGAACGCGGCTTCGCCGGACAAGGCCGACGCGGAATGAGGGGGCGAGGCCCGGGCTCAATGGGCTGCTTCCGCCGGGACGGCTGGTGCCGAGGTCCCCTGGCATCGGAAGGACGCGGTTCGCGGATGCGCGACGGGATGGGACGTCGAGGCGGATTCGGTGTGAGGGGATTCGATGCGAAAGGAAATCGCGGTGCTCGCTGGGGCCAAGGGCCCGGCGCCCGGTCCAATCGACCGTTTGGTCCGCGTGACGGATCGTTTTCGGCCCGACGTGGTCGAGGACAAGCGGGCCCCCCGCCGACCGCACAACTCGTTCGGGCATTGGACAGCAACAGCGACGGCAAGATCGACGCACTGGAGATCGCACGGGCCTCCGAGTCGCTCAAGACTTTGGATCGCAACCGCGACGGCGTGCTCGATCCCAGCGATCTACCGCGAAGAGGAGCGTCCCCGCGCCGCACGGGGTCGGAAAGCGCCGGTCGAACCGACGCGGTCGATGCCGGTGAAGATCGACCACGCGTGGACGATCGGCTCGACCGTCCCCGACGCGGACGCGATCACCGAGCCGGCCGCGGCATGCGAGACGGACGCGGACGTAGAGGACGCGGAGGCCCTCCGCCGGACCGGAATCCAGGCCAAGCGCCGGAAAGTCTGGAAAAGACCGAAGCGAACAATCAGTGATACTGTAAGATCAGTTTAAGCAAGCGCTTGCGTCTATGGCAAGCCGAGAGAAAAGTGCGCCACGCCGCGACCGAATCCGGTTGCGGCGGCGTTTTTTATGGGCCTGAGAGGCCGTTGTTGCAGTCGGATGAATTGTGGACCGATCTTCGTTAAGTACAATGGGGCAGCGGCGGCCGAGCCGAGAGTCCCTGCCAGTGGATAGAGAGATTTGCCTATGCGATCGTTGGTCCATGTCACGCACGAAGCCGTTCAGAAGGTCGGCGGGATCGGGGCGGTCCTGCAAGGCCTGATTACAAGCAAGGCCTACAATCAGCAGATCGACCGAACGGTCCTGATCGGCCCGTTGTTCACACGCGACGGCGACATCAACTCTCGACTCGGGCCGGATGGTGAGGTCTTCTACTCCTCCGTCGACGGCCGGCTAAACCACCCAACCGCCCCGATGTGGGAGGACATCCAGCGGAAGTACAAGGTCGACATCGTCTATGGACGGCGGACCTTCTATGAGGACGCGACCAACTTCAAGGCCAACGCCGAGGTCGTCCTCGTCGACGTCCACCGCGCCGACTTCCGACGCCTGAACGACTTCAAGGGAGCCCTCTTCACCCACTTCGGCATTGAGTCGAACCGCTACGAGGATTCCTGGGAATACGACCAGTACGTCAAGCTGGCCGAGCCGGCCGTGGAGGCGATCTACGGACTCGGGCTGACCACCGGCGGCGAATGCGTCCTGGTCGCGCACGAATTCATGGGCATGCCGGCCGCGCTGGCTTCGATCCTGCGGAATCACAGTGACCTGCGGACGGTCTTCTACGCCCACGAGGTCGCCCCCGTCCGCAAGCTCGTCGAGGAACACCCGGGCCACGACACGATGTTCTACAACGTCCTGGCCGAATCGATGGCCGAAGGGCTGTACCTCGAGGACATGTTCGGCAACCAGCACCACTACTTCAAGCACGCCCTCGTCGAGGCGAGCCGCTTCTGCGACAACATCCTGGCCGTCGGCGATTATGTCATCAAGGAGCTGCGGTTCCTCGATCCCGACTTCGACAGCGTCGACATCGATCTGTCCTACAACGGTATCCCGGCGTTTCAGATCTCCCCCGACGAGGCCCAGACCAGCCGAGATCGTCTGTGCCAATACTGCGAGAACTTGCTGGCGTATCGGCCCGATCACGTGTTCACGCACGTCTCGAGGCTGGCCCCCAGTAAGGGGCTCTGGCGGGACATTCGCATCCTGGAGCACGTCGAGCAGGACTTCCGCCAGAGCGGCAAGACGGGCGTCTGCTACTTCCTGAACACCGAGCTGCCCAGCCGCAAGCCTGAAGACATCTACGACATGGAGACGTGGTGGGATTGGCCCGTCGCGCACCGCGAGGGCATGCCCGATCTCTCCAACGGCGAGGCGATCTTCTACACCTCCATCCAGCGGTTCAACGCCCGATCGCGGAACGTCAAGGCGCTGCTCATCAACCAGTTCGGATGGGAGCGGGCCCTATGTGGCTCGCGCATGCCCGACGGGATGGAGTTCTGGGACATCCGCAAGGGCGCGGATGTCGAGTTCGGCCTGAGCATCTATGAGCCTTTCGGCATCGCCCAGCTCGAGTCCCTGAGCGTGGGCGGCATCTGCGTGATCAGCAACATCTGCGGGTGCGCGGGGTTCGTCGACGATGCCACCGTCGGCGGGTCGAGCCCCAACGTCATCGTCGGCGACTTCACCGACATCCATAAGCCCCGTCCGCCGGCACAGAATCTCCTCTCGATCGATCAGCCGTACCGCGACAAGCTCGAGGTCCGCGTGGCGAAAGAGATCGCCGACGACCTCATTCAACGTCTCCCCAAGTCGCCCGAAGACAAGGCCAAGCTCGTCGAGAGCGGCTATGAGCTCGCCAGCAAGATGACGTGGGAGGTCGTCGCGAAGAACTACTTCCTGCCCGCCATCGACCGCGCCTGCCGCAAGCAACGGGCCTACGAGTTCGCGGGGTAATCGGCCGACCGAGTTCCATGCTCCGCGCAGAACCTACGCTGCCCTTCGGCGATGAAGCATTTCCGCGCAGACTGTGACCATGCACTCACTCGCGCCGCCGCACGGCCATTCGGTGAATCTCACGCCCCTCGCGAAGGTACTTGACCTCGAAGTTCGTCTCCGTGCGCTCCTCGACCGTCCCGTACTCAGGGTCGTCGAAGTCGATGGGCTCGAGATCGCGATGGTTTGTCAACAGCGGCTCGATCACCTCGAAGTACTCGGCGTGGTCGGTCTGCACGGCCCAACGCGCACCGGGCAAGAGCGCGCGGACGGCCGCGTCGACGAACTCCGGGACGAAGAGCCTCCGCTTGTGGTGCCGCTTCTTGGGCCAGGGATCGGGGTGGTAGGTATGCAGGGCCGACAGCACCTCCTGCGGGAACTGATGGATCATCAGATGCCGGGCGTCGGTCCGCATCAGGCGAACGTTCGTCACGCCCCATCGGCGGAAGCGATCGGCCGCGTAGTAGAAGTACTTGCCCGCCCATTCGATGCCGAAGTAGTTTCGCTCCGGGTGCGCGCGGGCCTGCCGGAGGAGGAACCCCCCCTTCCCGCAACCGATTTCCATCTCGATCGGCGCGTCGTCGGCATACAGGCCTCTCAGGTCCAAGACCTCACCGATGCCGGGCGGTTCGACGACGATGTCCGCAAGCTCGACCATGCCGTCAACGATCATCGGCAAGGGCTTGCGGGCTTGTCAACCGCGCAACAACCTCGGCCCCCCTCGGACCCGTTTCTCGAGGGATTCGTTGACACCCTTTCGCGCCGGTCCGTATAATCCGCGCATCATGTGTCACGGAAGGAAATTAGGCAGCCGTTGCGGCTCAGGGAGGGGCAGACCGGCGCCTCGCTTGCGGGTAGTCCTCTCCCTCATCCTGCCCCTTGCCGTCGCTTCGTGCAACGGAGACATGCGATGGGGACGACCCGACCCGGGACCCGTCGATGCCTCGGCTGTCGCGCTGCTCATGCCCGTCAAGATCCGCATCCACAGCTTCACTAAGGTCAAGCCGCTGTTCGGCAGCACGATCCCCAACGGCATCGAGGTCTGGGTGGAGCCGCTCGACCGCTTCGGCGACGTCGTCAAGTTCGTCGGCGAGGTCCGCTTCGAGCTGTACACCTATCGCCCGGCCTCGCCCGATCCCAAGGGCGAGCAGATCGAGTTCTGGGAGGTCCGGATCGGCTCGCCGGAGGAGCAGCAACGCTATTGGGACAAGGTCGCCCGGATGTACGTCTTCCCCCTCGGCTGGGACTATGCCCCGCCCCCGGGACGCAAGTACATCCTCGTCGTGACCTACAGCAGCCCCTACGACGAGCGGCTCATGGACGAATACGAGTTGCCGTTCGAGCTCGAGCGCGACGAGATCCTGGAGTCCATTCGGAAGAAGGCATCGGAGCCGTCCGCGCCGTAGCACGAAAGGGACCAACCACAGCCCTCGTTGCTGTGTCCTATGTGTGGCAAGGACGGAAACGTGATCGATCGGACGCGGGAGTCCCCGCCCGGTCTGACGTACCCAGGGATTGGGAACGTTCATTGGAACGTGGTCTAGCAAGGAGCACAACGATGAGTCGGTATGGCTTACTGGCGTCCATGGCGGTCGTGCTGCTGGTGGGGTTGGGGTGCGAGAAGAAGCTCACGTATCAACGGTACGAGTTGGTCCACATGGGGCAGACCCAGCTCGGCGTCGAGCAGACGCTGGGCGAGCCCATGGTCAAGATGTCCGATCAGTGGACGTGGAACGACAGCGATCGCAGCATCACCGCTCACGTGTGGTACGACCAGGCGGGCAAGGTCATCGCCAAGCAGTGGTTCGACCCCAAGCGGGGGATGGTCGGCAACCCGCCCGGCGGAGGCCAGGGCGGCCAACAGGGCGAGGTCATCCAACAGAAGACGCGCATCATGGTCGTCGAGTGATCGAGACCTCCCCACCGCCGCGGTTCGCCAGCGTGATGCGTGCCGTGGCATCGACCACCACAATGCAGAAGACGCATGATCGCACAACCGTGCGGGACGGGCTTCTCTCTCCGTCCCGCACCATCTTGCTCCTCAGGTAGACCGGGACGCTACCGCGGCGTCATCGCCGCGAAAGCCGCGGCGGCGGCGATGGCCGCCGTTTCCACGCGAAGTGTCCATCTCCCCAGCTTCACCGGTCGGGCACCGGCCGTCTCGAGCGCCCCTACCTCCTCCGTCGTCAGTCCGCCTTCCGGACCAATGACCACGACCGTGCGTCCGCCCGAGCGAGTCTCGACCAGGGCCTCCGAGAACCAGCGCGCACTCGGGCCAGTCGAGCCGTAGAGAAACGAGCCGATCTCGCCGGCCGCCTCCGTCATGCTCGCGAAGGGCTCCGGCGGCGCGATGACTGGCAGAAACAGCCTCCCGCACTGCTTCGCCGCCGCGACCGCGACCTTCTGCCAATGATCCAAACGCGAGGCCTTGGGCCGTACCACACTTCGCTCGAAGAGGATCGGCCGAATCGCCTCGACGCCCAGCTCGGTGCACTTCTCGATCAAGACGTCCTGTCGAGCGGCCTTGGGCATGGCGACCGCAAGGACGATCGGCAATGGCCTCTCCTCCTCGGTCGCCGAACGCTTCTCCTCAACGCTGACCACGACCCGCTTCCGGTCGAGGGTCGCCACCTGTCCCCTCGCCAGCGTGCCCTGGCCGTCAAACAGCTCGACGACCTGGCCGGCTCGGAGACGCAGGACCGTCCTGGCGTGATGCCCCTCCGCCTCGGGCAGTTCCAGAACGCCCAAGGCAATCTGCGGACAGTAGAACCGCTTCCCGGACATGGACGCATTATCCCGCCGTGCAGATAGCATGGCAACTCATTTGCAGATAGCAGGTTAACGAGGATCCAAGCGAACTCGTCTCCACCCGTCAAGGCCCCCTACGACACTGACCGATAGAAGGAAGAGACCCCCGGCCGGGGCTTGAGGCGGCATACCCATGAGCGATGAGGGCAAATCCCAGCCTGATCCGATGTCCGACATTGGGGACGTCGACATCGACTCCCTCCTGGAGAAGACGAGCGAGCTGGCAGCGAAGGCCGGCGACGAGGTCGGCTCCGACGAACCCGAATCGGCCGAGGAAACCGAAGCGCCCGCCGACGACCAGGTCGCCCCGGAGAGCGAAAGGCAAGACGCAATCGACCCCGAGGCCGAATCGGCGGAGACCGCAACCCCCATGGCCGAAAAACCGCCCCCCGCGGAAGCCGTGCCGGAGGAAGACGACACCGCATCGGCCGAAGGCGGCGATGAGAACATCGACGGACAGCTTGCCGAGCTAGAAGCCCTTCTGGGCGGCGTTTCGGAGGAGCCCGGCGGACCGGCCAGGGAGACGCAGGCCCCGCTCAAAAAGGAGGACGCAGGTGCGACCTATGGGGACGGCACATCGGTGGGCGACGGCCAACCCCAAGCGCCTCCGCCCACCGAAGCAAACACTACGGGCTCCCCGGCGGACGACCTGCCCGATTTCGAGGATTACGACGACTTCGACATCTCCGTCGACCTGAGCGACGAGGATGAGAAGATCGCAGATCAAGAACTCGCCCAGAAGGCCGGCACACAGGGACAAACGACGACCCACGTGGAGGCCGCAGTGGCGTTGCCGTTGCCTGCCCGCGTCGCGGCCTCGCCCATCACGGCCTTGAAGTGGGGGTTCCTCCTACTGGACAAGCCCTTCGCCGGCATGAAGACCGAGACCAAACAGGCCATGGGCTACGTGGCCATCGTCACCCTGCTGACGGCCGTGGGCGGCATCGTCTACGGCTCGCTTGCCTACTGATCTGCCACACGCGCAACGGATCGGGAAGAAGGCCGGAAGGCTTGCCGGAGCAACCACGGGGCGGGTTTCACCGGTCGTTGACTACGGAGGACACTGCGCGCAGATGGACCGGAACGCCTCCGTCGAAAGGTACCGGTCTCCGCGATCGGGCAGGATGCACACAACGGTCGAGCCACGCGGCAAGTCTCGGGCAACCTGCATCGCCCCCCATACCGCCGCGCCGCTGCTGAGGCCGCAGAAGATCCCCTCGAGCTGAACGAGATCACGCATCGATTCGAACGCATCCTCATCCTGGCAGATGCGCTTGTCATCCAGCAGGCGCGGATCGAAGATCTCGGGCACGATGGCCTCTTCCAGGCTCTTGAGGCCCTGGATCGTGTGGCCGACGGTCGGCTCGATCGCGATGATCTGGATACGAGGGTTCTCCTCGCGAAGCCGCTGTCCGCACCCCATCAGTGTCCCGCTCGTGCCCATGCCCGCGACGAAGGCGGTCACATCGCCATCGGTGTCCCGTAGGATCTCCGGAGCCGTCGTCTCAAAGTGGCTCAACGGGTTGTCCGGGTTGCTGAACTGGTACGGCATGAAGTACTTCTCGGGCTCGGTCTCGATGATGTGCCGGGCCCGCATGATCGCCCCGTCGGTCTTGCTGCACGAGGGCGTGATGTCCAACTCCGCGCCGAAGGCCGTCAGGATCCCCCGTCGCTCCTCGCTCACGCAACCGGGCATGCACAGCTTGATCCGATAGCCCTTCGCCCGGGCGACCATGGCCATCCCGATCCCCGTGTTGCCGGACGTCGGCTCCAAGATAATCTTGTCCGGCGTCAGCTCCCCACGGCGTTCGGCCTGTTCGATCATGTACAGGGCAGGTCGATCCTTCACGGAACCGCCGGGGTTGCTCCCCTCCAACTTGCAAAGGATCCGTACGCCCGTTTTCTCGCTGCTCCACAGGCGCCGGAGTTCCACCATCGGCGTATTGCCGATCGCGTCCATCAAGGAAAGTGTCCGAACCCGTCGGACCTCTTGCACGTCAGCCATAGTCCAAGACCCATCTTCGACAGTCCCATTTTGCATCTTCTTTTCGGTCAGGGACTTAGGG
>CAZKCX010000304.1:0-7955 GCA_964550865.1 uncultured Planctomycetales bacterium | reverse complement strand
AAGAGCCCGCACCTGGACAACGGCGTGCGGTACAAGAACGAGGTCTGGACGGGCATCGAGTATCAGGTCGCCAACAACATGGTCGCCGACGGGCTGATCACCGAGGCCCTGGCGATCTGTCGCGGCATCCACGAGCGCTACGACGCGGCAAAGCGAAACCCCTACAACGAGGTCGAGTGCGGCGACCACTACGCCCGCGCGATGGCCAGTTGGGGCGTGTTCACCAATCTGGGCGGCTACGAATACCATGGGCCGAAGGGGCATCTCGGCTTCGGTCCGATGATCACGCCCGAGGACTTCCGGTCGGCGTTCACGACGGCGGAAGGGTGGGGCACGTTCGAGCAGAAACGCACGGGCGCCGAACAACGCGAGAAGATCCTCGTGCGTTGGGGCAAGCTGCGGCTGCGAACGCTGTCGTTCGGCTGCGACAAGCAAGACCCGCACGTCACGGTCCGCGCGGCCGGGAAGGAGATTCAGAGCAAGTCATCCCCCGAAGGCGATCGCGTGCGGATCGTGCTGCCCGGCGATCTCGTGCTCACCGCAGGGCAGGCGATCGAGGTCACGATTCGCTGATGCATGACCAAAACGTTCGCAGGGAGGAGTGTTCAGGGCGGCATGGCCGCCCCCGGCCGGGAATGATCCTTGTCCCCCGTTGAGGGCGGCTGGGCCACATGGGTTGGAACGATTCAACTTGTCGGTTGTTGCCGTAAGCGGCTTAGACTCTCCCACGTTGAGGCATCAAACGGGGAAAGGCGCGAAGCGATGCAGTCCGCATCATACTCGCGCTGAAAGGAGACAACCGTGCAAGACCTCAAGGAGAAGAAGTGCCAGGCGTGCGAGGGCGGAACCGAGCCGCTCGATCAAACGCAGGCCCAGTCGTTTCTGCCCCAGGTTCCGGGCTGGGAGCTCAACGGGGACGCGATCAAGCGGACGTTCAAGTTCAAGAACTTCAAGCAGTCGATGGAGTTTGTGAACAACGTGGCCGAGGTCGCCGAGTCCGAAGGCCACCACCCGGACATCGCGATATCCTACAACAAGGTCACGCTCACGCTGACGACGCACGCCATCGGCGGATTGAGCGTCAACGACTTCATCGTCGCAGCCAAGGTGAACGAGTTGACGTAGCGTCCGTCGCGCGGGCGTTCACGCCTATCCGCCGAAGAGTACGTCCTGCATGGTGTAGAGTCCGACCGGCTTGTCGACGATCCAGCAGGCAGCCCGAAGCGCCCCGCGCACAAACGTATCGCGCGTGTGCGCCGAATGCCGCAGCACGATCGTCTCCCCCAGGCAACCGAAGTGAACGTCGTGCTCGCCCACGGTATCCCCCACGCGCAGGGCGTGCATGCCGATCTGGCCCGCCCTGCGCTCACCGGTTCGCCCCTGTCGGCCGTAGATCGCGTCGGTCTTCGGGTCGCGGCCGGTAGCCCCGCAAATCTGCCGAAGCAGTTCCATGGCGGTCCCGCTCGGGGCATCGGCCTTGAACCGATGGTGGGATTCGACGATTTCGCAGTCGTAGTCTTTGCCCAGGGCGGCCGCCACCTCCGCGGCGATCCGGAACAGCACGTTTACGCCGACGGCCATGTTCGGCGCGTGGACCACGGGCAGGCTCTGTGCGGCGTCACGGATCTCCGCAAGCTGGTCGTCGGTGTGGCCCGTCGTGCCGATGACGATCGGCTTGCCGGCCTTCAGGCATGCCTCAAGGGCGGCCATCGTGCCCTCCGGCAGCGAGAAGTCGATCGCGACGTCGCATGACGAGGCAAGATCGGCCTCGTTGATGGCTCGGATCGGCACGTCCAGCGAGCCGATGCCGGCGTGCTGGCCGGCGTCCACATCTAGGCGCGGATGGTTCCCGGCCTCCATGGCGACCGCGACCCGGAGGCGATCGTCCTGACTCGCCAGCGCGACGATGCGCTGCCCCATGCGTCCGGCCGCTCCGCAGACCGCCAGGTTGATCATCGGCACGTCTCCTGCTTCGTGGGTTGCGTGTGAGGCATTGTAGCGAGCGAATCAGCGGAGATCACCCGAGGCCCGTCCTCTCAAGCTGGGGACCGCACGACGCCTTGAGATCCAGAGTGGCTCCGAATTCTCTTGACACGGGCCCGTTTTGGGTAACAATAGTATAGGTCCAAGTGGCCACAAGGAAGCGCGCAAATCTTTATCTCCGTATTTGCTTGATAGATAGGGATTTACACAGTTAAGCCTGGTCGCACGCCACACGGATGGGTTATCCCCCCCTAGCCCATCTCATAGCGACCAGGCTGTTTTTCTGCGCGGCAACCGTACGGGCTACCTCATGAAAGACGGAGGGAGCCTCGATCTCTGCCTCGCCCCAGGACGACCGAGTCCGAAGCCTGCACCCAACGGACGGCATCTCATGTATATGGAGGTCGTCGGTCAAGCCGTCGGGTCGGACGCTCCATTGGGCTCGGTCCCGAAGGACAAAGCATGAGTATGAGGAAGACACATATCGCCACCGGGAACAGGGGCGAAGCATCCACGCCCGTCCCGCGCTTCGTGCTCTGTCGCTCGTCGGCGGATGGGTGGGTGGCCCATGGCTTCAGCCGTGGGGGACGCGAATTGGTTGCCGATTCGTGTTCTCCACCTTCACCTCGACAAGACTCGGTACAAGTCAAGAGGTGCCCCACCCATCGGCTGGACGCCCGTCGAATAAGCTGCGACACAAGACTAGGTCTCGGTGTCGTGCTGCTACTGCTCGGCACCGCTTCCTGCTCCAAGGTTCTCGTGACGCTCGACGATGTCATTCGCATGGACGGTCGCGAGACGTTGCTGGTTGCCGTCGCCGAACGGGAACCGTTCGTGTGGATCCGGGACGGGATCGAAGATGCGGAAATGGCGTTCCTCGTGGACGGAGAGCTGGCGTCGATCCAGCGGACGGACCACGAGGGACGCGCGCAGCTTCTGTGGCGGCTGCCCGAGACGGGTACGCCGCGGATCGAGGCGGAGCTTCGCCTCAACGGGTCGTCGCACCGGGCGACGGCCGATGTCTTCGTGTGGGACGACCACCGAACAGTTGTCGCCATCGACGTGGACGAGACACTTTCGGCAACGGATTACGACGACCTGCTATTGGATCGTATCGACAAGGATTCCGTCCCCATGCCCGACGCCGAGCGGGTCGTCTCGCGGCTGAGCGAGAGGTTCCATATCGTCTACCTGACGGCCCGGCCTCGGCTGCTTCGGGAAAAGACCCGAGACTGGTTGGATCGCCACGGCTTCGTTCGTGCGCCGATCGTGATGGCCCACGGATGGTCGGCCGTTCTCGACCAGGCCAAGACGAAGCGTCGGGTCTTCGCCTTGCTGCAACGCCAGCTGCCGAACTTCCTCGTGGCCATTGGGGATAAGCAGGCGGATGTGCGCGCCTCCCACGAAACCGGAGTCCTGCCCGTCATCGTGAGCTCTCGCTATCGGCCCCGAGCGGGCACGACGCCGGAGACGGTCGTCGTCCGGGACTGGCGAGGGGTCGAGGCGTTCTTCGAGGCGAATCGGGAATTGCTGACCAGGCCCGCACGGATTCGCCGGGTGATCGAAGACCGCGACGCGGAATGGAACCGGCCGCCCTCGAAGCGCTCCGGCACGGCGCTGTAACAGCCTTCGGTGTGGCGACCGCCACGCGCCCGCCACCCGGACACAGGGCAGCCCAACGGTTCGGGCGTCAGTCCTGCTTCACGCCGAGATCCGACACGGTGATGAGGGCCTCGAAGGCGAGCCCGGCCGATTCGAGGTTCTCCCGCCCGTTCTCCTGGCGATCGATAACCGTTACGATGCGTTCGACGGTCGCACCCGCATCCTGAATGGATCGGGCGGCCTCTAGGATCTGCCCCGCAGTCGTCACCACGTCCTCCACGAGGAGGACGCGCTCGCCCGCTTCGAGCTTGCCCTCGAACTGCTTGCCGGTCCCGTACCCCTTCTTGGCATTGCGAACGATGACAAAGGGCTTGCCGGAGGCCATCGACGTGGCGGCCGCCAGGGGGACGCCGCCGAGCTCGGCCCCCGCGACGCGATCGGTCTGGTCGGAGATCCGCTCGGCCAGGAGCTTGCCCAGCTCGGCGAGGATCTCGGGCTGCGTCGTGAAGAGGTACTTGTCGATGTAGTAGTGGCTCTTCCGACCGGAGCGGAGCGTGAACTCCCCCTCCAGGTACGCCGCGTCCTTGATGGCTTGGATCAGCTCGCCTCGGTCCATGATGGTTCCTCTCGATGCGGGCACGCGTCATTGCAGTCGAGCGGCGGCGCCGGCCTGGCCGATGACGATCAGCGTGTCGCCTTCCAGGATCTCCTCGCCCGCGCCGGGGCTGAAGACCGTCTTGCCGTCCGCCCGCTTGATCGCCACGACCATAACGCCCGCCTTGCTGCGGAGGTCGGCCTCTTGGAGGGTCTGATTCACCAAGGGGGATTCGGCCGTGACCTTCTACTCGTCGACCTCGAATTCGACGCCCTGGGCGGTCACCTCGATGAAGTCGGCCACGTTGGGCCGCAGCATGATGTTCGCCACCCGCATGGCACCGATCACCGCGGGACAAATCACGCGGTTCGCGCCGGCGCGGAGGAGCTTGGGCTGGGCGCTGAGCTGCTCGGCGCGGGCCGAGATGTTGAGGTCCTCCCGCAGGCCACGGGCGGTCAGCACCACGAACACATTCGCGGAGTCCTGCGGCAGGGCGGCCACCAGGCCACGGGCCTGCATGATGCCGGCGCGCTGGAGCGACTCCTCCTCCGCCGCGTCCCCGAGGACGTACAGGCACTTTTCCTCCTCGAGCTTGGCGGTCTGATCGGGGTTGTTGTCGATCACGACCACGGTGGCGCCTTGCTGCTTGAGCTGCTTGGCCACCGACTCGCCCATCCGTCCATATCCGCAGACGATGAAGTGCCGGCTGAGTTGACTGATTCGGTCTTGCAAGGTTCGCCTCCCCAGCACGCGCCGCATCTCGCCGCTGACGATGGTGGACGTCATGATCCCGAACGCGATCGCGATCGTAGCGATCCCGAAGAGCATGACGAAGAGCGTCCAGACGTCCCGGGCCTTGAGGTGCTCCACCTCTTTCAGGCCGGTCGTGGTGACGATGATGGCCGCCTCATACAGCGCCTGTCCGAAGGTCCAGCTCGGCTCGACGACCATGTAGCCGAAGGCCGACACCAGCAGCACACTCACGGCCAGGCCGAGCGGGATCAGCAGCTTTAGACGTGGTGACATGGACCCTCTCATCGGGACAATGCGCCCCTTCGCCGTGAGCGATTATACTCGCCCGCGGTCGCGCCTCAACGTGGGCTCCGCTCAGGAGCCGAGGGAAAGGGAACGCGGAGTTGACGCTCGACCGCCCGTCGGTAGGCTCTTGGCAAGCCGAGCAAGGGATCGGCCGCACCATCAAGCGACGAACAGACCGCAGCTCCCCGCTGCCCCAGAGGAGGACCGGGCCGATATGGGCGAAGCCACGGAATCGCAAACGGCGCAGGCGTCACCCGAACCGGTCCTGGCCGAAGGCGGCCGCACGGGCTGGTCGCGCCACGCGGTGGCCGTCCTCGTCTTCGTCGTGCTCACCATCGCCTTGACCTGGCCGATGGCGCGCCACCTCGGGACCAAGATTCCCATCCACAAGAACTACACGATCCTGGTGCCGTACTACCACGAATACCTCATCGCCTGGTATCACCACGTGTTCGACCGTGGGCTGTCCGGCTTCTGGGATATGAACATCTTCTATCCGCACCCCCGCGTGCTGACGTACTTCGAGAGCCTCCCCGCCCCCGCCGCGATGACCTGGCCCGCTCATCTGGCCACGGAAAACGCGACGCTCAGCTACAACCTGGTTGCGTGGGGCGCATTCGTGCTGAACGGCGTGGGGACGTACGTCCTGGCGCTCGAGTTGGGGTTGGCCTGGCCCTTGGCCTTGCTGTCGGGGGGACTGCTGGCGTTCTGCCCGTACATGTTCGGCGAGATCTACTGCCTGGCCATGCTGAACCTCTATCCCGCGCCGTTCCTCCTGGCGGCCATTCATCGATGGACCCGACGACCGACCTGGGGGGGCGTGGTCCTCGCCGGCTTGTGTGGGCTGTGGCTGGTCGCCTCGTGCTATCAGTACACGCTCTTCCTGTCGATCTTCTGCGTGGCGTGGGTGCTGTGGCTCGCGCGTCGGTTGGACTGGCGCCGCTTGTGGTACAAGCTGCTGATCGTGGGCGCGATAAGCGGGACCGTGGCCTGGGTGCCGCTCTCGACCGTCAGGCAGACGCATCGAGAGATGGGGTTCTATCACGGCCCGACGCTGCCGACGGATTGGATGCGCCTGCTCGCGCCGCCGACCCAGAATCGCCTGTATCGGGACGTCCTGGGCATCACGATTCGTGAGACCCGGGGGGGACACGATCCGGTCGTCTGCTGGCCGGGTTTGACGTTCTCCTTCTTGGCGGCCGTAGGTGCCTACGCCGCGTTGTTCGGGCGCATGGCGTCGGAGGAAGAGCGAAAACGTCGTCACGTCTTCCGCTATCTCCTCATAGCGAGTGTTGCGGCGGTGGCGTTCTCCTTTGGTCTCTGGATCCACGTGGGGCCGATACGCGTGCCCGGCCCCTACGGACTGCTGTTCTTGGCGCTGGGGCCGTTCAGTTCCGTTCGGTCGGTGTACCGGTTCTTCATCATCGGGCAGCTCTTTGCGGCCATTCTGGCCGCGCTTGGACTCGGGTGGCTGCTGCGATCGATATCCAAGCCGGTCGCGCGCGGAACGGTCTGGTCGGCCGTGCTGCTCCTGATCCTGGCCGAATCGATTTGGATACCGCTACGACTCGAGCCGGTTGGCGGTCGGCCCCAGGACGTGCATCCCAATTACCGGTACGTCCATGAGACGGACCCGAACGCGCCGATGATCGAGCTGCCCGTGCCGAACGATATCAAACGAGGCCCCCTCGATGCCCTCTACACGCTGGCGAGCATGCATACCTGGCAGCCGCTGGTCAACGGCTACGCCAGCTATTACCCCGGGCTCTACGAGGAGCTTCGTCCCGTGGCGGCGGGATTCCCGTCGTACGAATCGCTGCGGTACTTTCGGGCGCTCGGGGTTCGATTCCTGCACGTCCGCGGCGGGCTCATGCCCCGGGGGTGGGAGAAAGGAGTCCGTCGGCTGACGGCTCTTCGGGAGGTTCATAGACACGGTGGCGCTGTCCTCTACGAGCTTCGGAAGTCGCGGCGTGTCTTCCTCGGTGATCTTGAGGGCGAGACGAGCTTCGCCGTCGTTCGGATCGAGGGGAATCGCACGCAGGCGAAGGGTGCGGTTGCGCTGCCGCTCGGCATTCAGCAGGTCATCCCGGTTCTGCCGGGCGATCGCGGCACGCGCTGGACGGTTCGTTGGACCGACGCCTCCGGGGAGGAAGTCCTCGTCGAGAACGTCGACGTGCGTGACAGCCACTGGCTCACGGATGAGGACAATGCGCTAACGGCCACCCTCCGCCTGCCCCAAGCCCCCGGAACCTACGACGTGAAGGCCTTCGATCGGAGTAGCGGCAACGCGCTCGGAACCGCGCGAATCCAATTGGAATAGGCTTTCCCCTGCGACATGGACGAAACCCCCTTCTCTACCGTCCGCCCATTACAGAACGCGGAACCTTGGTAGAAGGTATTCGATGTTGAACAAAGCTTGGCTCTCGTACTGCGAAGATGCCACATCGGTTTTGACTCAGGAAGAAAGATAACAGGATACGCCCAAAACAGACGGCCAACGGGGCCAACGCGCTGCCCCATTGGCTTTCCGAACGCCGGCGATGCAAACTGAGGCGGTACCATACATTCATAGTTCTCATAACCGTTTTCCTCGGCGCCATCTCAGCTATTCTCGACTCATCCGACGAATTCGAAACCCATTGCCAGACAAAAAACCATGTTGCGGAACGATTTGTGTCAAATCTGACGCCCCCCTCAGAACGGGGGCGTCACCGACTCGGAGCCAACTGGGGACCAG
>CAZKCX010000303.1:0-7996 GCA_964550865.1 uncultured Planctomycetales bacterium | reverse complement strand
GATCGAGGAGAGCGGTTGCAAGGGCTGGCGGAGCGGCGATGCCGAGGTCAGCCGTCAGCACGCGAACTTCATTGTCAATCGTGGCCGGGCTCGCGCAGCGGATGTGTTGGCGCTGATCGATCGGGTCCGCAGAGCCGTTCATGCCCGCACGGGGCGATGGCTCCGGTGCGAGGTCCGATTCGTTGCCGCTGACGGGCCGATCCTGCCGGTGCATGATGTGCTCGACTGAGCGGTTCGCAACAATGTCTAAACGGCCGAGCAGCCTTGCCGTTTGTGGACCAGCCGCCCTCGGCTGGGGGGTCTCAACGCCTCACGGCCGGGGGCGGCCGTGCCACGCTGTTCGCTCGCGGCCGGGGGCGCCCGTGCCACACTGTTCGATCTTTGTTGCAGGCAATGTGGGCGATTCGAGCGCGGGGCGGTTTCCCGCCGTTCTGCACAGTCTGTCGGGTAGGCCACACCTGGCTACGGTGTGAACTCCGGACGGCGGATCGTCTCGTCGTTCGTTGTTGCGTTCGGGTCGGGATGGGACTGCGGATCGCGCCAGAACGATACCACCAGCGACGTGTACCGATCGGGCGCTCGGAAGAGGGGCTGCATGTGGGTCATGTCTTCGAAGGTCCAGAAGGATTTCGCCTCCGACCTTGCGAGGGCGAAGAGGGTCTCCGCGCCGGGTAAGGGGGTTGTCTGATCGAGGTCGCTGTGGATGAACATCACCGGCACACTCATGTCCGGCAGCGCCTCGCGCATCTGGAACATCCAGGCGAATTGCGCGCGGCCGGAGACCTCCAGGAGCATCAACGCCGGTGCGTCCACGTATTCCCCGGCGCGCTCGAGCATGGCCAGGGGATCGTAGGAGCCTTCGACGATCACCGTCTTGATTTGGGATCGCGCGTCCAGCGAGGCCAGGGCCAGCGCCGGGCCGGTCCCTAAGGACGTGCCGAAGAGGTGGACGCGCTGTCGTGCGGCCGACGGGTCGGCGACGATCCAATCGAGGACCGTGCGACTGTCGTCGTAGAGTGATCCCAAGTCCGTTACGCCCCCGCTGTCTGCATATCCTTGATAGTCGAACGTGACGACGTTCATGCGGTTCGCGACGCCCAGCAGGACCCATGGAAGCGTGCACGCCCGTGTGCCACTCGTGCCGTGCATGACCAGCACCGTGCCGAGCGGGGCGTCCTCGACGACGCCATCCCGCTGGGCCGGCAGATACCAGCCCATCAACGTATTCCCGAGTCGGTTGCGCACCTCAAACGTCTCGTAGGTCAGCCCCAGCTCCCCGGGGGTGGAGACGTCCGGCAGCTCCCCCAGCCCGAGGCTGCTCACCAGCTCCCGGCAGGTGCGATCCGGGTCCATGACGAACTCACTGACCAGGCGGCTCGGCCAGACCAGGCAGCATCCGGTCGCCCAGAGCGCGGCGAGGGAAGGGATCCATGCCCGGATCACAAATCGCGTCATCGTCGTTCCCCAAGAGAGGCAGTGCCTCCAGGGTTGGATGCCGAGGCAGCTGTCGTTCATCTTCCTGCGCCGCTGCTGCCCGCCCCCGCGGCTTGCCCGCGTGGCCTCGCGTCCATTGAAGCGCCGCCAATTCGACGGTCCCACCGAACGAATATCGGTGGCATGCATCTGACCTGTTAGAATGTCTCGTCCGCTTTGTGCCGAATCGCAGGGCGGACGGCTCACCCTTTGCCAGGAGATCACACCGATGCGGATCGCCATCACGGGGGCGACGGGTTTTCTCGGACGGTATCTCGTGCGACGGCTCAGCGCGGACGGGCATCACCTTCGCTGTTGGTATCGGGATGAGGCCAAGCGGACGCGTGCTGGCGAGAAGGTCGAGTGGTTGCGGGGGACGCTTGAAGACGAGGGGGCCCGTGCCGAGCTAATCGACGGTGTCGATGCGGTCGTTCATGCGGCCCTGTCGTGGCCGGCGTCTCGGCGCGGTAGCGATCGGGACGATTTCGTCGAGTTCGTCCGGACGAACCTTCTCGGCTCCTTGCTTCTGATGAACGAGGCCTATCGGGCGGACATCGGGCGATTTGTCTTCATCAGCACGTGCGCCGTTCACGACGAGATTCTCCAGGATCGTCCGCTCGACGAGGCGCATCCGCTCTGGCCGCGCAGCCACTACGGAGCCCATAAGGCCGCGATCGAGAAGTTCGTGCACAGCTTCGGGCTCGGACAGGGATGGGGCGTGTGCTCGCTTCGGCCGACGGGGATCTACGGCGTCGCCGACCCGCCGTCCGAAAGCCGCTGGTACGAGACCGTCAAACGTGTGCTCGGCGGCGGGCCGGTCGATTCCGAGAAGGGCGGCAAGGAGGTCCACGCCGCCGACGTCGCCAAGGCCGTCGCCCTCCTCCTGGATCGTGATCTCGAGACGATCCGTGGCCAGGCCTTCAACTGCTACGATCTGTACGTCTCCGAGCAGCGTGTCGCGGAGATCGCCCGCGACCACGCCGGTGTGACGTGCGAGATCGCCCAGCGGAACAAGGGGCCGAAGAATCAAATTCAGACGGACAAGCTGAGGGGCCTCGGTATGGCCTTCGGCGGCGAGCCGCTGCTGAAGGAGACCATCGCCGAACTCGTCGACGCCTGCCGATCGGGCTGATGTCCTTCGGGGGTTAGCCGCCCGTCAGGTCGGCATGGTGGGCCACCGTGTACTCCGCCCCCTTCGGCGAGAGATGCGATTCCATCAGGACGAGGCGATCTACATCCACCCACCCCGCTTCGAAGTCCTCGCACTCGGCGACGAGCTCTCGCAGGCCGCTCGCGCCCCGGGGGTCCTTCACACGGCCAAGCGTCAAGTGGGGCACATACGGCCGGTGCTCCCTGGCGAAGCCCAGCTCTTCCATCGCGTCCTCGCAGAGGGCCTGACAGGTAAGCAGGTGCTCCGTCGGTTCCTCGACGCCGGCCCAGACGACGCGCACGCCGCCGCGCGGCGGGAAGCAGCCCGTTCGGCGAACCGCGAACTCAAACGGCTCGCACGGAGACGCGACCTCGCTGAGGGCATCGCAGACGGCGGGTAGCCGAGCGTCCGGCACCTCGCCCAGGAACTTCAGCGTGAGGTGCATCGCGTCCGGCCGCACCCAGCGGACCGCCTTGCCGCGATGCCCGAAGCGTTCCTGCAGTGCGCCGAGTTGGCTGCGCACATCTTCGGGCAACTCGATCGCGATGAAGCATCGCAAGTCGTTTCTCCTTGGTGGGATTTCTCAGTTGGGGGCTGTGCGGGTTGTCGATGGCGCCGTGGCTGTCTCCTTCGGCAGCCAGGGCGCCCGGTTCCAGCGGCCGATCCATTCGGCGACGACCTCCGCGCCCAGGGCGTCCTCGACTTCCGACCGCGTCGACCGCACCACCGTGTGGTTCGGTCCCCTCTCCACGCGGATGAGCCTTCCCTCCTCGTCGAAGAAGTACCGAGAGGTGGTCGCGTCGAAATCCCGTTGTATCGAGACGCCACGAAGCGGCTTGCCGTTGGCGCCCCTCTGCTCAGGGAAGGCACCCAGTGAGCGGCACATCCGCCGATTGAGTGAACGCTCGCTGCTGCCGATCCCCGAGAACAGGGCGGCCTTGCCCTCGGGTTGTTGGGCCACCATCCCGTAGGCGATGTTCAAGACCGGGTCGGGGACGAAGTCCGGCGGCGTGGCGAGGGTCCCGTAGTATCTGCGCGAGCCCACCTTGATGAAGTGCTCCAGAGCATCGGTCCCGGCCAGACGGTTGTCGATGATGTGAATCGTCTTGTCCTCACGCCGCATCGCGGGGATGAACTGCTCGAACCGGAACCCTTTTGCGCGGAGATCCGTCTGCCACTTCGTGTAGTCCTCGTAGTTGCTGTAGGCGTCGCCGACGTCATAGCGGACGAGCGTCAGCGTCCCGGCTTCAAAACGCTTCTCCGCACCTTCGCCCGAGTCGACCAGGCGCCGATGCTCCCAGTGCATCCCCTGGTCTCCGCGAAGGTCGATCTTGTACCATGTTTCCTCATCCGCGACGGACCACCACTGTCGGACCGATCGCGTCTCGATCTCTCGGACGATCTCCTCGGCGAGCGCGACCGCGGGCCCCTCCGCCGGGGCGAGTGGCGTCGGCTCGAGGCGAATCGAACGCGCGATCTTGTGGCACACCTCCCGGATGGCCTTCTGCTCGTCGCCCGCCGTTTCCGCGACAACCATCGCGGCAAGCCCTTCACGATGCTGAACGCCCCACACTTCCGTGCAGGTCTGGAACTCCAGCTCCCACTCCTTCGGCGTGAGGCTTTGGGTCCGCCACGCCTGGTTCACACCGGCCGAGGCCTGCTCGATCCGCTTGAGGGGAACCATGTCGTGCAACACCTCGGTGCGATGCGCCGCCACCAGGGCCTCCACGCCGCCCTCGGGGCGCGGCCACGTCCGGAAGATCTCGATCCGCCAGTCTCGATCGGAATCGGGTCCGGCCAGGAGGGAGAGCATCGCCACGTCCGGCTGATTGGGCTCGTACACCAAGGCCCCTTTTGGCACCTCCATGTGGATGCCGGCGGAGCCATTCAAGCCTTCCAGGCTTTTCGCCAGGTCCAAGTCCGGGATCTCGATGGACTCGGTCACCGCGGAAATCAGCTCCCGGTCCGAGCGGCGGAAGCGTCGAATCGAACGGAGCGAAACGAAATAGGCCCTTCCCTCGGGCGACCATGCGATGGTCGTGTCGACCTCGCCGTGATGATCCAGGCCCAGCCATGCGCCGTGGACGTGCCACGCACCGAGCGGACCGAAGCGGGCGCGCTCTCCCCCTTCGGTTCGGCGGTGCACGCCGAGCCCGATCGACTTCATTCGCATGTCGAGATACAGACAGAGGATTCGACCGTGTGCGTAGGAAGCAGGCCACGTCGCCACATACAGCTCGCGCGCGTCTTCCGGGTTCGGGTCGGAGAGCGTGACGGCCATGAGCTCTCCGAACTGCTGGTCGTTGCGTTTCCACCCTTGCGGGAGCCGAAGGCGGATGCCGATGTCGTCCAGATAGGTCGGCTCACCGAGTTCGACGGTGGCGCCGACCTGTCTGGTGTGGACGGCCCACCACCCCACACCGGTTGCCGTCAACAGGAGAGCGCCGGTTGCGACCAGGCCCAGCCACCGACGGGCCGGTTTCGTGGCGGAGGTCACCTCATACATATGCGCCATCCTATGCGGGTTGTGCGAGACCATCAATCGCTACCCCCGCCGGTCGCTTCCCCTGCGACGCCGTCCTGGCAATTCCCTCGGTGCGCCGGTATCCTCCGATGGGCGTCTTCGCCCGGCGAACAGGATCGGTAGCGACCTCACCCGAGGGGGAGCCAACGAAGGAGGACGCGCGATGACCGCATGGTTCGTGATCGCATTCTCGTGTTTCGGTGCCGCGGCTACGAAGGAAGGAACACAAGCATCCATCGAGAAGGACTTCCGCGTAGACCTGCCTGGTGAGAAGCGTCCTCTGCCCGAACCGTTGCCGCAGAGTCGATCCGCTCCGAGCTTCGCCTTTCGGGGAACAAAGGGTTGGCTGTGGCGTCCCGAGCAGTACCTGGCCGAGATCCGCACGCTCGTCAAGGTCAAGATGAACTTCCTGATGAACTGCTACGGCTCGATGTGCGACATCGAGCATCATCGCTGGGGCACGCCGGAGTGCAATCGCTGGTGGGAGCCCTTGCCCGCCGAGAAACGACGTGCCTACGAGCAGGTCGTGCGGTCCTGCCAGGAGCACAAGATTCACTTCTGCTTCAGCATGAATCCGAACCTCTTTGCCAAGCGATTCGTTCGCGGCGATGACCCGAAGGGCCTGGATCAACTCTGGCAACACTACGCGTGGATGCAGGGGTTGGGCGTCCGCTGGTTCAGCATTTGCCTGGACGACATCCGTCGCGGCATCGACGCCGCGGACCAGGCGAAGGTCGTCAACGAGATCTTCCGCAGGCTTCGCGCCGAGGACCCGGACGCCCAGATGATCTTCTGCCCGACCTTCTACTGGGGCACCGCCAAGCGGACGGCGGCGAAGGCCTATCTCTCGGTTCTGGCCGAACGGCTTCACCCCGAGGCATACGTCTTTTGGACCGGGCCCCGCGTGGTCACCTCGACGATCGCCCGTGACGAGGCGAAGGCCTACAAGGGCGTCGTGAGGCATCGGCTCTTTGTCTGGGACAACTATCCCGTTAACGATGCCCATCCGACGCTCCATCTCGGGCCCGTCACCGGACGGAATCCCAAGCTGGCCGAGGTGGTCGACGGCTACATGGCCAACCCGCTCTGTCAGCAGAACGAGATCAACCGCATCCCGCTGATGACCATGGCCGATTTTGCCTACAACGCTCCGGCCTACGACCCGTCGCGCTCGATCGGTCAGGCGATCTTGCACAGCGCGGAGGCGACGGATCACCGCCGTGTGTTGGCCGATCTCGTGGAGCTGTATCCGGGCATGCTCGTCTACGGCAAGGGGACGAACTGGAACCCGGTCCTGGAGCGTTTCAAGGGGATCGTCGCCGAGCCGCACCAGCGTTTCCTCGCGCGGCTGTATGTCGAACACGTTGCCGACGTCGTTCAACGCATGAAGATGGCGTTCCCCGATCGGTTCGTGCCTACACGGAAGACCGTGACGGAGGACGTGGCCAAGCTTCAAGCCGAGTTCGAGAAGCGGTACGGTCCTTGACCCCCCCTTCGAATGCTGATAGCTTGCACTACTGATTGCCGACTGGCTCGGATGCGGGCGTGTAGGCGAAACCAGGGCCGAGTGTTTGCCGATGAGTGCCGAAGAAGGCCCGTTTCGGGCCGGGGCCGAATCCGGGAGAGGTGTCCGAGTGGCCGAAGGAGCTGGTTTCGAAAACCAGTAGGCGCTTATGCGTCTCGTGGGTTCGAATCCCACCCTCTCCGTTTCTGAAGGGCCGCATGGTCGAAAGGCTGTGCGGCCTTGTTCGTATGGGCAGGTGGTCTTGCGGTCTATTCAAAGGGCAGGCCGATCCGGGGGAGGCCTGCGGGCAGGGACGATCCGGGTTTTGGCCGGCATCGTCCACAACCCGCCGAGTTGGCACACGCTGAGACGGTTCGACTTGCTGTCTTGGTCAGTCTTCTTCGAACTTGGTCGGGGCGCAGAGGTTTTTTCCGCTTGCGGCGGTGCGCCCGCAGATACCGCAGATGAACTTGGCGTTCTTGGCCAGCTCGAACACCTTGTTCATCTTTCGATGCTGCACCAGGAAGCAGAGGTGGTGCTCATGGTCTTCGCACTCCTCAAAGAGGTAGTGCTGGGGGAGGTACTTTTTGGGTTTTCGGGTGGTCGCCATTTCTGGATTCTCCTTGGGCCGACGTTATGTCGGCGTCTCATCGCTGAATCGTCTACGTCATGAGGTTCACGAACGGAGGCCCTCGATGAACGACTCGGGCCGATGGAAGGCAGCGGAGCGGTGCCTTCTACCCTCTCAGATGGCCCGTGGAGGCGGTTGCTTCCATTGGAATCCGGTGGGCGTGGACGGTTGGTGGCGTGCTCCCCGGGAGTTGATCCAGGTGCTATGAGAGACGTGACTGCCGAGGGCATGAGGGAAGAGGTCGTGAGTACGGAAGGGGCGTAAAATGACAACGGGCCCGCCGTGCTTGGCGGGCCCGTTGATAAGCGTCGGCGGTCCTTGCTCTCGCCCCGAAGGACTACCATAGGTCGCACGGACTTCACTACTGAGTTCGGAATGGGATCAGGTGTTTCCCCGTGCGTAAACCACCGACATAGCCGATGCGGGCAATCTCTGCCCAGGCTGACTGTCTGTCAGCCCCGCACCGACATGGAAATCGGTCCATTGGGAAGCGTGGCGTCGGCACAACCCGGTTGTCTGGTGCTGAGCGGCCTGGATGCATCGACAACGATTCATGAATGCGGTCAAGCATTCGGCCATTAGTACCGGTCAGCTAAAGGCATCTCTGCCCTTACACCTCCGGCCTATCCACCTGGTCGTCTTCCAGGGGCCTTCAGTCAACCCCGAAGGGGACATCGAGACCTCATCTTGGGGGGGGCTTCCCGCTTAGATGCC
>CAZKCX010000302.1:0-8011 GCA_964550865.1 uncultured Planctomycetales bacterium | reverse complement strand
GGCGTACCCGCCGCCGCCGCGATCGAGCGGGTGAGATAGCAGAATGTGCTCTTGCCGTTCGTGCCCGTCACGGCGACGACGCGCAGCGCGCCTTCCGCCTGCAGGCGATCAATGCGGTAGAACCTCGCCGCGAGCCGCGCCGCCGCGACCCGCGTATCCGAGACGCGCAGGATCGGCACCCCCTTCGCGTCGACACGCACCGGGTCTTCCACCACAATGGCCGCCGCGCCGCGCTCGACCGCGCTGCCGATGAAGCGATGGCCGTCCGCTTCGTAGCCCTTGACCGCAACGAAGAGCCAACCGGGCTGGACCTGCCGCGAGTCGTCCGCAACCCCCGCGATCGACACGGCCGGACAATCCCCCTGCCAATCGCTGAGCGCCTGCATCAGGCATTCAAGCGACATCGTGGACTTTCGGCCGCGGATCGACTCATGGCTCATTGCTTCGTATCCCTCGTCGCGACGTCCGAGGCGGACTGCAGCCCCTATTCTATCGTGGTCGCCACCAGGTCCCGAAACGCATTGGGGCCGCGGCGGGTTGATTCCGTCGCCCGGGGACGCCCGCGCACCGCACGCAAACGCCCCTCGGGCCACGCTGGGAACACCGGAGCCCTTGCCCACGTCCGTGCGGGCAAGGGCAATCATGGGACTTCTCGGCCCGCTTCCGTGCAGGCCGCGTCTGTCCGTCCCACGCCAAGTTTCTTCGCAACGTCACCTGCTGGCCACCTGAATCGTCTGCTTCGGGTCCAGCGTCGGGAGCACGCCAAGGTAGGCGAGCGTCTTGGCGAGGATCTCCCGAACCGCCGGTGCGGCCACCCTCCCTCCGTAGTATCCGATACGCTTCTCCGGTCTCGTCACGGACAGATACACCAAGACGCGCGGCTCGCTGGCCGGCGCCGACCCCACGAAGGACGAGACGTAGGCGTCCCGCTCGTACCCCGGGCCGTCACTTCGAGCGATCTGGGCCGTTCCCGTCTTGCCCAGCACTTGATGCGAAGCCAAGGCGGCGCGACGCCCCGTGCCCTCCTTCACCACGCGGACCAGCACGTCCTGGGCCATCTTGTTCGCAACGGACTCGCTCAGCACGCGACGAACCACGACCGGCTCGGAGAACGCCTCCACCATGGTGCCATCGGAATCCAGCACCGCACGAACTACGCGCGGTCGAAGCAGCATCCCGTCGTTCACGATCGCCGAGAACGCCATCGCCAGCTGGATGGCCGTCGCGGAGATCTCCTGGCCCATGGGGATCGAGGTGGTCGAGTAGCTCGTCCACCGAGGAAGCGGCAAGACGATGCCGGCGTCCTCGGCCGGCAGGTCGACGCCCGTCGTCTCGCCGAACCCGAAACGCCTTACGTACTCGTGGAGCCGCGCGTTGCCGAGTCGCTGTCCAAGGATGGCCATGCCGATGTTGCTGCTCTTGACGACGACCTCCTCGAAGGTCAGCGCCCCGTAGGGATGATGGTCGTGAAGGCGCCGTCGTCCACAAACGTAGAGCCCGTGGTGACAGAAGATCGACTCCCCCGGCCAGCTCACCTTTTCGGCGAGGGCGGCGGCGGCGATGAAGGGCTTGAAGGTGCTGCCGGGCTCGACCGGCGCCTGGATCGCTTGGTTGCATCGCGCCAGTCGCGAGTAGTCGCTGTAGTGATTCAGGTCGAACGTCGGCACGTTGGCCATCGCGAGGACCTCGCCCGTCGCCGGGTTCACCACGACCGCGGAACCCCCTTGGGCGTTGTAGTCCTCCACGGCACGTGCCAGCTCCTCCTCCACGATGCCCTGAACGGCCGAATCGATCGTGAGCACGAGGTGACATCCGTCTTGGGGCGGTTGGTAGTCCTCCATCGACGTGTAGATCGCGCGACGACGAACATCCGTCACCACCGACCGGCGCCCGGGGATCCCGCGCAGGGAGCGATCGAACGTGAGCTCCAGTCCCGCAAGGGCCGTCCCCTCCCGATTCACGAACCCGATCCCGTGCGCGAAACGCTCGTTCATCGGGTACCGCCGCTGGGACTCGTACAGGATTCCCACGCCCCGCAGGCCGAGATCGCGCACCGCCTGCGCCTCTTCGTCCGTGACGCGACGTTTGACCCAGAAGAAACGCTTGCCCGCGCGGCAACGCAGCTCGTCCGCCAGGATCGCCGGATCCAGGTCCAGCACCGGCGCGAGCTTTGCCGCCAGCGAACGATACGCCTCCACCACGTTCGGATCGTCGACGCGTCCATGCGGGGAGACCCGTTTGGGATCCGGCAGGACATCCGGTGGCGGAATCCGGTTCGGATCGGCGAAGACACTCGGCCGCTCGACGCTGACGGCCATGACGCGTCCGGCGGCGTCCACGATCATCCCACGACGCGCGTGGATTTTCACGACCGACCGACGCTGCTTCTCCGTGCGCGCGGTGAGTTCGGGCCCCTGCAGGTGCGCGATGTGCACCAGTCGCACCGCCAGCGCGACGAAGACGAGCAGGACAAGCCACGTCAGATCCTTCACCAGTACCGGACGACGGAGCGCTCGCATGGCGTCACCACTGCCTGTGAGGGCCCGCACTTCGACGAATGGCCCACCGATCCCCCGTATCCGAGGCATACTTCCACTCCGGCGGAAGCACGCTGAGCTGCATCTCGTTGACGCGCTCTCGAACCCTGTCCGGTGCGCGGAGACGGGCGATCGTCGCCTTGGCCTCGTCAATCGCCCGCATCAGCTTGATCTCCTCGCGGGTGAGCTGATGGATCTCATAGGCCGTCCTCGCCCGTTGCACCCGCTGCCATACCACGCCCAAGGAAATGGCAGACAGGATCAAGACTATGCCGACCACTCGCGGCAGCGTCATAGTGCATCTCCCAAAAGGCTTCGATCCGCGACCGCCGCCAGCGGGACCTTGATCATTGTGCCCACCGGCAACCGATTCGGCTTGCGAAGCTTCGACTTGTTCATCTTATAGATCTCATACCAACGACGACCGTTGCCGAGCTTCTTCTGCGCGATCTTGCTCAGGCTGTCGTTGCGACGAACGCGATACCACCGATACCGGCGCTGCGATCCGCCGGACTTTTTTTCCCTGCCGGCGCTCCGCTTACTCGCCTCGCTCTTTCGCTCGGGACCGCCCTTTTGCTCGGGCAGCTTGATGAGGCCCTTCGCGCGTCCCTTATCCTCGGTCCGTTCTTTCGCACTGCCTGCCGGCTGCGTGCGCTCGACGCGCGTCGCCGGCCAAGGCGGGATACGAAGTCGTTGACCGGGAATCACGATGTTCTTGTTCTTCAACCGATCGCGGTTGGCCTCGTAGACCGCCTGCACGATCCGGTAATCCGCCTGGCCGTAGATCCGCTTGCAGATCTTGCTCAGGTTGTCGTTTCGCTGGATCACGTAGACGGCGGGAACGATCTTCGCTCCGGAGCCCGCCTCTTCCTTCTGCCCCGACGCCTCCCCATGCGCAAGATGCGTCTCGGCCGGTTCCTTTCTTGTCGGCGGCACCGCCGGTTTCGCCGGCCGCTTGCGTGGGGCCGGAGGCTTCTCCGCAGGTGGTTCTTCGGGCGATGGAATTCGCGGGGCGGTCCGCGCTTCGTCTGGGGGATCCGACGCGGGCCGGACTTCGGTAGGCCTTCTCGCAGCCCTCTCCGCCGCTGGGGGGTCGACGGTCGTTCGTTTGGGCGAGGCATGCTCCGCGGAACGGAGGGACCTCTCCGCATCGTCCGCGGGGATTTGTCGCTGATCCCTGAAGCCCCTCGCGCGCTCGGACGGAACGGCGCGGTCCCCTGCGACACGATTCGCCTGATCTTCAGCGCGCGAGCGAGGTTCTGGAAGTGTGGACCTATCCACGGGAGGCCGCGCCCGGGGCCGAGCGCGGAAGGATTCGGGATCCTCGTACCCCGGTGGGCGAAGGCCGGCCTTACTGATGGGGGCAAAGGAATGCGGGCGCGCGGACTGCACGTCGTCCGACGCCGGCGGCGGAGCCACTTCGTACCGGCTCGAGTGCCTCGTCAGAATCAGACCGAAGACGATCGCAAAAGCCAGCACCACCGGCAACCCGATGCGGGTGCTGGTCTCCTGAGTCATAGGTGCCTCCGTGCCTCCCCACCGACGCGCTCCCTCGCGTCGGCCGGGTCGTCGCCGAGATCGTTCCGGCTGTCTCGGACGCCCACACCCGCCGGATGGGGCCTGCTCCACGACCGGCCCCTCGTTGATCCGCACAGGCCTACGGCGGCTGATCGGTTCGTTCAGCCACGCGCAATTTCGCGCTCCGCGATCGCGGGTTTTCCCGGCGTTCTTCCGGTCCGGCAATCACGGGGCGCTTGGTCAATATCGAATAGATGCCTCCTTTGGCCTTCTGCCTGAAATCGACCTTGACCTCTCGATCCTCCACGCTATGAAAGGCGATCACCCCAATGCGGCCGCCCGGTTTGAGCAGGCCCGGGGCCTTCGCCAGCAGGTTTCGCAGGTTCCCCAACTCATCGTTCACGGCCATTCGCAAGGCCAGAAACGTTCGCGTCGCCGGGTGGATCTTGCTCTTGCGGGAATGCTCGTCGACCTCCAACGCCGCAACGACCAACTCCGCCAGCTTCCGCGTGCTGCGGATTCGCTGGCGACGTCGGCCTTGGCAGATTCGCTTCGCGATCTTCCGGCTGAAGCGTTCCTGCGCGTTGTGGAAGATCAGGTCCGCCAACTCGCGTTCGCTCAGCCGATTCACCAGATCGATCGCGGTCAGCCCCTGCCCGCGATCCATCCGCATGTCGAGCGGGCCTTCCTCCTGAAAGGTGAAGCCGCGTTCCGCATCCCGCAGCTGATTCGAGCTCAAGCCCAGATCGGCCAGGATGCGGTCCACACGATCGACGCCCACTTCGTCCAACAGCACGTCCAGCTCGGCGAAGTTGCCGTATACGAAATCGCGCCGGCATGCAACGCCTTGGAGACGTTCCTCGGCAACGGCCAGGTTGCCTTCGTCCAGATCCACCCCGATCAGGCGACCTCGAGGCCCGATCCGCTCGGCCAGCATCCGTGCATGGCCGGCGAGCCCAAGCGTACAATCAACAACGCACGCACCGGGCTGCGGATCGAGCAGCTCCAAGACGGGGCCCACCAGCACCGGCAAATGACCTTCGTCTCGCTCCGTCAACGTCTCGTCGCCGTTTCAACGTACCTTTGTGCCCCGTCCGTGAGGCACGTCCGGTACGCCCTTTCGACCGGAATCCCGGCCGAATCGAGCATGGGTGAGGGATTGGACTAACCGTGGCCTTCCCTGGCTCCGGCTAGCCCGCATCACGGCTCAGCCGCAAATGCCGCCCGCAAGCGTTCGACACCCGGAGAGAACCGCACGCCGGCGAACTCGCCGCCCAAACCGTGCAGGCGACGCAACCGTTCCGTCAAGAGATCCAGGTGGTGTGATACCTCCGCGGCCTCGCACCGCGGATCGGCGCCTTCTTCCACTCTTTGCAGGGCCTCTTTGACCGCGCGCAAACTACTGCCACTCCTCCGTCGTGTCCTCGGCATCCTTTCTGGCCGCATCGCCGTGAGCATCGCGAATCCTTTCGCTAGTCTCCATCCCTCGGCACCAAGCCCGTCACTCGAGAGACCTTGCCC
Organism: uncultured Planctomycetales bacterium; assembly: GCA_964550865.1. Classification (GTDB taxonomy): domain Bacteria; phylum Planctomycetota; class Phycisphaerae; order UBA1845; family JAFGLZ01; genus JAFGLZ01. The sequence continues at coordinate 2,435 of CAZKCX010000302.1, read as the reverse complement.
CGGGAACCACACCGCCGACGGCCATCGACGGTGTGACGTCCCGGGAACCCTCGCTCGTTTCTCCGTCTGGACCGCAAACCGTGCTACTCACTCGGGCGGGCCACCGCGCCACGACCCCCGCCCGCATCCTTACCATGCCGCCTAGTCTTCCTCTTCCTTGCTCGATTTCGCGAAGAACCTTCGGGCACGACTCTGGAGCTCGGAGTAGCGAGACCAGTTGTCCTCGAAGAATCGCTCGTAGTGCTCCTTGTTCCAGAGATCCAGGTGATCGCCCGCCCCGGTGATGTACACCTCGCGTTTGATCCCCACGTGCTGCAGCGGACGCTCCGGAAGCAGGACCCTCCCCTGCTTGTCCACCTCGAGCAGGGTCGCCATCGAGAAGAAGACTTGGCTGAAGTTGAGCAAATCCTCGTTGGGAATCTCCGGGTTGGGCCAGCTCTGCTGGCGTCGCTGAAAGGCCTTCTCCGGGTAAAGCGACAAGGTTCCGGTCCTGGCCCCGGGGACGAGGTAGAACCGCTTGCCGTCCCGCTCCGCATCCATCTGCTTACGGATCTGGGACGGTATGGATAGACGGTTCTTGGCATCAATTGAATGCTCGTAGGCCCCGGTGAACAGGGTCGCTTCCAAGGGGTTTGCTCCCACTTCTTGGGCTTATATGGGGAAGCTTACCACTAAGGCCCACCCAATGCAAGCAACTTCTCGACAAAAATTCCGGGCCGAAGGTCCGATAACTCACTTCCACCACAACCGGTTGATGTTTCCAGTCAGCCTTGATCCAACATCCCGTACCGAAGCGGGGAGAACTTTTTTGGGACGAGTCAGCACGCCCTCGACGCGCTCGGCGTTCCCAGGGGAAGCCCGGAACGTCGAGAGGGCCGAATCGGAAGCCAGCCTTGCCATGAGGATGCGGCAACCCGACCGGAGAGGAACGGCACCAGTCCGTGATGGACGGTCGCTGGAGAGGAGCGGGATGGATAAGGGGGAAGGAGCGAGCAGGCTCAGCCGGTCAGCCTGCGGGGATACAGCTCGGGAGCATCCGAGGTAGCCGGATTGCAGGAGGCCTCGTTCGGAGCGTGGGCGGGTGGTGGAGCAGTCCGATCGGAGGGTTCGAGGTAACCATCCGTCATGGCGCACAACCCGAACAGCGCGGTGAAGTCGCGCATCAACGCGTCGATGCGGTGGCCGTCCGCAGCCGCGCTCAAATGCAGCAGCTTGCCCCGACGAAAGCAGGCCGTGACCAATCCGATGTACACCCGAAGATGATCGCCGCCCAATCCCTGGTCGCGTGCATGCCGGAAGACGAGCCCGCGATCGAGGGCCCACTGAATGATCGCCTTGTCGCCGGGATGAATGTGCATGGGGATGCGTGCCCTATATCGAATGGATCTTCGCTTCGGCCGATCGGGCCTCCGTGCCCGCCGGCAAGCGAGTCCGGCCTCCTGCCGAACCCCTGATCTCGAGGGTTGGGGGTGGGTCCTTCAGACGAGTCGTTGGGATAGGATAACGAGCGAGGGAACCATCAAGCACGGTCTGCGGTCCAAAACGCCTAACGCTTGGTGGTTTTCGACTGCGTCCTCCGGACCCACCCGGGGCTCCAAGAATCTCACATAAGGACAACGATGAAGCGTCCGTTCTCCATCGTTGTCGAATGTCTCTAGGCGACCGGGGCCTGGTCTACCGTCGCGTCGCCTCCCGAGACCGCCCAACCGCTTCAAGACAGAGCGCGTAGTCCTGAGGAAACTGCACGGTCTGTCGCGTCTGGATTCCGCCAAGACGCTCGAAGAGTCCACCGCTTCCTTGCGACGTGACTCCCGATCGACCCGAACCGGTCTGGGCTAACCCTGCCATTGTGTACCCCATCGAGCCAGACGAACCCCCGAAGCTGTGCATGCCGGATGCCATCTTCGTGATCCCTTACCCGGACTCAAGCGATCGGTTCGGCTTCTCGACACGTTCACCGCGCGGGCCGCGCCTCCGATTGTCGGAAGCACCTCCGAACGCTTGACGAATCAAAAATCCCTCAGTCCGCTGCCCGATGGGCGTTGATAGGACGAATCTCGGTCTTCCCCACCGAACCAAAACTCATGAATGGGCTTGTCGAGCCCGCAACCAGCTACTGCGTCGCCCCTCCCCTGGTTGCCGAGACCGCTTGGGTAGGTATGCCCCTGCCGGAGGTGTCCACTCGTCTCATCGATTCCTCACTCGAAGTATAACACAGGATTATCGGACAGCAACCGGAGGGCAAACGGAGCGACACGGAAAACGCATGGACAAGGGCGAATCCGTTTCACGAGCTCCAGGACGGTACCAGATCGTCGGTTTTTCGGCGAGCCCGAGCACCACATCTTGTGTGCCGAAAAAGTGAAAGCATGGCTTTTTCGCAGAGCGGAATTTATCCCAAGGCGTTAGACCCATCTTCGACAGTCCCATTTTGC
>CAZKCX010000301.1:0-8021 GCA_964550865.1 uncultured Planctomycetales bacterium | reverse complement strand
GGTGGGCGACACGAATTCGACCGAAGATTCGCGTCCCCATCGCGTGAGCGATAAACCCCCACGGCTGAAGCCATGGGCCACCCAGATTCTGGCTCCCTGTGACGCGCTGTTCGCCATCTCTTAGAGGCGGGTTAGCCGTGAAGAGGGTGGACCGGACGCGATGCAGCGTAGGCGAGAGCCGCCTCGATTTTCGTCGCGGCCATGCCCTGCGGCGTCTGGCTCAAAACCCCGCGGGCTTGCGGCACATCAGCATGTAGTGCGCGGAATAGCGACGCATCCGAGACCGCTCGAGCCATCGCTCCAGAAACCCCAACGAGGACTGCCACAGCTGCGGCGTGAACTCCGGCAGGAAGGTAAAGTACTCCTCGGCCTCCACGGGCATCGGACAGAGCTCCTCGACCTGATCGGGCGTAAGCCACAGCTCGCTGCCGTCGTCGAGCTGGTGTAGGACGGGAAAGACGTATCCCATGTAGAAGCGGAACAGCGGATTGATCGTGTTGATCTCGTGGATGAAGAACACCCCGCCCGGCTTGAGGATTCGCGCGACCTCCTCAAAGGCCTCACGCTGGGTGCCGCGACTGGAAATATGGTGAAAGACGTTGATCGCGTAGGCATAATCCGCGCTTTCATCGGCAAACGGCAGATGGGGGAGCTGGGCGGCGAGGTAGACACTGTTCGGTTGGCGGCGTTGTGAGGCCTGACGGACCTGCCCCTCGGCCGCATCGGTCGCGATGAGCATCCCGCTGCACTCGGCCATCCTTGCCGCGTACCCACCCGTGCCGCAGCCGATGTCGACGCCGATCAAGCCCGCGGCCCCCTCGTCCGGGCGAAGCTGCCGGAGCTGTCGCCGCATGCGCTCCGTCTTGCGCTCCAGCAGACGATCCAGTACGTACGTGGCCAACTCCTGGTCGTACCGCGTGCTCAAGGCGTCGAAGCGGTTGGCCGCGGAGAGGATCCGCCGATGCCGATTCAACACGAAGGAGAAAACGCCCAGCCCGACGACGATCGTCAGGCCCGTGACCACGTAGCGCGCCAGCACGCTGGCCTGAAACGCCACCATATGCGGCAGCCCCAAATCCGCTTCCAGGTGCTCCCACATGTAGCGGTTGGTCAAGCCGATGCCGGCCGGGCTCAGACGTGACACGCCGTACAGCATGCCTTCAAGGAAGATCCGGCTGCATCCCTGGATGTCCGGCTTGACGCCCGCGGCGTACACCGCCAGGGGCAGGACGATGCTCACCATGTACACGCCGAGGACGCTGACGATCAATGTGGGGAGGAAGCAGCTCGGGGAAAGCAGCAAGGCCGCATCGAGCGCGGAGGCGGGGGCGAACCAACGAACGACCGGCACGCGACGCAGCCGCTTGACGAAGCGGTCGAGGGCCGCGGACCACAAGGGGGACGTCACCCAACCGACTTGCGCCAGCAAGAGCGTGGCCAACAGGAGCAGTACCCCGCGCCCGAATCCGTGGTGCAGCGTGATCAAGATCACCACGGCCAAGACGTCATGGATTCGGCCGGTGAGCCAGGCGCTCACACCGCGGAACACGCTTCCGCCGCCCAACCGGTTCAGCACAAACGCCGAAAGGACCTCGCCGATGCCCAGCGGGGTCAGGATCATCGGAACCCCGGAGTAGAAGGCAAGCAGGCTGGTGCCGATCTGGGCTCGGTTGTTCAGGCATCGAAGCAGGAAATGCCAGCGGACGAACCGACCGACCAGGGCCGTGACGGTGAGGGCCAGCATCGGCATCAGCAACGGCCAGTTCCGGAGGACCTTGACGGCCTGGGCCCGGAGAGCGGCGGTGTTCAGGTCCTCGACGACGGACCAGGTCGCGATGAGGCCCGCCACGAAGGACGAGGCCACCGTGAGCAGCAAGATCACCAGATAGAGCTGCCCCAAGTCGATCCGCGTGCTCGATGTCGTCTCTTCGTTGTTCATCAATCGCCGGACCCGTAGGAACCGAGGCTGGACGCGTGCGCGGTCGCAGGAGCCCTCGCTGGAAGTCTACTGCCCCCCGGCGACGAATCAAGGCGGCCTCGCTCGTCGCCGCACCCTCAAACGGACGCGACCCGTGGTCCCCGGAATGCGAAAAGGGCGCCGCGTATTGCGACGCCCTGGTCTTCCTGCCCCGAATGTCACCCGTCGGGCGCGTGGCCGCAAGCGGCCCGAGCATCCGTACCCCCTCATGCCCTGGGGTGCGCGTTGTCGTAGACTTCCTTCAGCCTGCTCGTGGTCAAGTGGGTGTAGATCTGGGTCGTCGAGATCGACTGGTGGCCGAGCAGTTCCTGAACGCTGCGCAGGTCGGCCCCCGCGTTGAGCATATGTGTCGCGAACGTGTGCCGCAACGTATGCGGGCTGATGCCCGGATCCAGGCCGACCTCGGTAAGGTACTTGTCGAGCTTGCGTCGAACGCTTCGGGTGCTGAGACGTTGGCCGTGCTTGTTGACGAACAGGGCCTGCGGATCGAACGTGACCGCTCGGCTGTCTCGCTGCCGCAGCTCGAGGTACTTGCGAATGGCGGTCAGGGCGGTGGGTCCGATCGGTGTGACGCGTTCCTTGCGTCCCTTGCCTCGAACGATGACCGCCTCGCCGAGGAAGTCGATGTCGTCGATGTTGAGCCCCACCAGTTCGCTGACACGTATGCCGGTGGAGTAGAGCGTTTCGAGCATCGCGCGATCGCGGGCGCCGAGCAAGGTCGAGTCGTTGGGCGCTTCGAGAAGGGCCTTGACCTGGTCCATCTCGAGGAACTTCGGCAGCCGCTTTTCTTGCTTGGGCGTGCGGATGGGCGAAACGGGGTTGGCATCTTTGTATCCGCGCTTTACGCAGAACTTGTAGAAGCTGCGGAGCGTTGCCAGCTTGCGCGCTACGGTGGCCTTGCTGTAGTCGAGGCCGGCGAGGTAGTTCAGAAACTCCCGGATCCTCTGCGTGTCGACGGCGAGGATCGCGCCCTGCAGGTTGCCTTGGGCGGGATGCGAGGCCGAGGCTGGGGTGGGGATCGTGGCCGTCGCCGTTACGCCCGTCGATTCCGCGAGGCTTGACGCCGCTTCCGCGGTCTGGGAGCTCAGCGCGGGCAGCGCCTCGCCCGCGGCGGCGGAACTCGGTTCCGCGCCCCCGTCCGCTTTGTCGCCGAGGAGGAAGCCACAGAACTGGTGGAGATCGGCGGCGTAGCACTTGCCGGTATGAGGCGAGAAGTGGCGCTCATACCGCAGGTAATCCAGGAATTCAGCGATAAGGTCTTTTCCGCTGTTCATCGGTCGTCCAGTCATCTGTGCGGCGATTCCATACGTCCTGCAACCTGGCTCGTTACGGCGGCCTCCTGCCTCAACTAGACAACTGATCGATCTCCATCTCGAGTCGACGTCCCATCTGGTAGCTCAACACGGCGGCGTCAAACCAGTCGAACTCGCATTCCGAATCCGTGGCCATCTGGCCGAACGAATCGATCACGTCCGCTTCGCGACCGACCTGGTATCGGAATACATACCGGTGATCTCCCTTCACCAGTGATAGCTGCTTGATCTCCATATCCGTCACTCCTCAACCGCGTTGTGGGCGATCACGCGGTAGTACTCTTGCCCCATCAACTCATTCACCGCCTGATGGCAGCAGAAACGGAGGAACAACCGCTGGCTCTTCAGGTACTTCCGCCATCCGAGAGCTCCGCTGCCGACATCTCTCACCTCGGCGTATTTCCTCACCGCCTCGGCGGTGCATTCGTGCGCTGCGTTGTAGACCCGCTGGATCTGTGCTCGTGGCTTCAAAGGCGAGTCGGCCCCCGTTTCGACCGGCAAGGGAGAGGCCTGTCGCGACGCCGCCACCGGGTCTAATCGATTCCCCAGCGCCCCCGAGGTTCTCACATACAGCTGAGCGGCCATGCCGACGACGGGGGTATAGGCGTCGTATTCCGTGATCGCGAATACCACGATGCCGTCGCAGCCCAGCATCTCGCAGAGATCCAATGCCTGGGCGGGGGAGGTCACCTCCTCGGCTCCCTGCCGGACAAGAGCGGCCATCACACGGTTGACGCCGATGACTTGCACCCCCAACACATGCGTCAACTCGCTGCTCAAGAAGTCCGCCGCGCGAACCGGATCGAAATCCGTATTGCCGGCGAAGTTCAGCGCCGGCGCCACCGCGATCAGCGTGGCCTCTTCGTACGGTCCGGGAATCTCGGTCGTCTTGACCTCCGGCTTCCCGCAACCGGGACCCGAAAGGGCCCACAGGGCCGCAAGCCCGATACTCCACTTCGAATACCGCAATCGACCGGATCGGATCATCCGTGATCCGTCTCCTTCACGAGGGCTGCTGCTTGGTTTGATTCGACCAACCAGCCCGCCTGCTTTAGCTGTCAATCCCCCATTCGCGGCAGTTATCGCACACGCAAGAACGGACCTGGGGCGAAGCTACGGCTTCGCCTCGGCCTTCGTCTCGCTTGCCAGCTTGGCCTCTTCCAGGCCGGACGGCGCTTGGATCGGCTCGATGGACCAGATGTTCTCCGCGCCGCTGCGGTTGCCGGCGAAGTAGATACGACCGTTCGGGTCGCACGCCGGGGAGTAGTGAACCCCCGTACCGCGCGTCAGGCAGATCTTGCCGTTGCCGTCCGCGTCCGTGATCCAGATGTCCCCCGTGCCCTCCGAAGCCCGAGACCCTCGGGTGGCTGTCCCACTCGGCGTCACGGAGCAGTACACGACCTTGCCGCCGTCCACCGTCCAGGCGGGCGAGATCAACGCGTGCTCGGACGACGAGGCGATCTCCGTCGGGAAGCGAGGCTCTCCGTTGACCAGCCGAAGCGTCCAGATGCTGAACCACCGCTCGCCGCGGGCGCGGGCTCGCTGAAAGACGATGACCTCGTCTTTCGGCGACCATTCCGGAAACAAGCCGTAGCCGATGAACTTCTGCGAGCCCGGTTGACGAATGTCCGTTACCCAGAGCTCCCACTGGCCTGACCGGGGATTCAGCGCGCAGAACGCCAGGCGGTCCCCCTGCGGGGCCCACGTCGGATGGATCTCGGCCCTGGGCGATCGGGTGATCTGACGGGTGTTCTGTCCGTCGATCGTCGTGACCCAGATGTCCCAATTGCCGCTCCGATCGCTGGCGAACGCCACCCATTTGCCGTCCGGACTCACTTGGGGCTGCACGTCGCTCGCGGGGTCGTCGGTGATCTGTGTGATCGCCGCGCCGCCGATCGCCTTGATGTAGATGTCCGGGCGAGGAGCGTGCCGCGTGGAGGCAAAGATCAGCAACTGTCCCGTTCGATCGACGACCGGATCGAAATCCGCCCCTTCCCGGGTGAACGTGTGCTGGTGCAATCCGCGAGAGGCCTTCGAGGCAAAGGGAACGCGTCGCGTGTCCGTCAACTCACCGAAGAGGCTGATGCCGCCCGGGTTCATCATCACCGGTCGGGACGTCACCACCGGCCTCGATGCGCGGCGAGGATGGCCCGCCTTGGCGTCGGGCGTCTCACGCGAAACCACGCGGATCTGGGGGTCGGCGTCAGTCGACTCGCAGCCGACCAGGGCCACGATCGTGCCGGCCAGGACCAGGCTCGCCATCACCGAAAACCGAATGCCAGACATGGCGTAACGCGCTCCTATGGCCTCAAGACGCGGGGAAATCGAGGCCTCGGGTCGTGGTCGAGACTTGGGACCGCCCCCGACTTCGTTTATCGGTTGTCGGATCCAGTGGAATAACATATCGCTGGGCGAAAACCCGCCGCCGGCGCAATGTCCGATAACCGCTACTTTGGTATCGGTTCAAAACGGGAGCCACCTTAAGACGGGAACGGGAAATCGCGCCGACCGCGCCCCGCACCCCCGAAGGGCAGGAAAACGCATAAAGTGCTTAACAAAGATGAGTTGCAGTTATGAGGCGGCCCCAAACCCGTCGGCAGAGCCGGCCGGTGCCGGCCAACGATGAATGCAAGTCGCTGCGGTCTTCGCTTCCGGAATCAGGGGGTCTTGCGGTATCCTGTGGTCCCGTATCGACCCAAGGGACGAGCACCCCGGGTCCCACCGGCAATGCGACGGACTGCGAGGAGGGCGCCGCGGCGCCACGACCGCCGCGATTCCACCCGCTCGCCGCGCGCCCGACTCATTTGCGGAACGGTCGAATGAAGGGAGGTCGGGGAACGGCAACTGCCCTTGTGGCTCGCAAAACCGAATCCTACTCCGGAGGAGGTGGCGGGAGGTTTCGATTCATGCGATCCTTCCCGCCTCGTGGAGCCCGCATTCCCTCCGGTCTGCGGCGCCTGCCTTCCGGACCTTCTTGTCGGAGGTCGCGAAGCCGTCGGCCGGGGAAGCGCCGGCTGATGAGGTCTTGCACGGTTTGATCGACCTCGGCCGCCTTGTTCCGGCGCTGTTGCTCAAGGCGCTGCTGCTGGATCTCGAGTTGTTCGGCCAACTCGGCAAGCCGTAACTCCGAGCGTCGAACCTGAAGATCGAACCGTTCCGAAACGAGGGAACGAATCTTGTTGAGGATCTCTCGAGCCCGGGCGTCCTCCGGTTGCGTTGTCGAGGTCTGATCGTCTTGCCCTCGGCCGGGTCGACCTATCGCCATTCGGTAGTAGCGAACCGTGCGGAGAAGCTCGAACTCCTTTTTGACCAGTGCGATCTCGACCCTGGCCAGGTCCGGCCGGTTCTCATACAGCTCGATCATGCGCGATAGCTGAGGCCAGATGTTTCGGTAGGCCAAGGCGAACGCTTCCGGATCTTCCACACGCAGACGCTCCATCAAGGAATGACGCTCGGACCAATGGGTCTTCAGGAACGCCATCCCCTCCTCAATCTGCTGCTCTGACACCGCGTGTCTTCCCATGCCGTGCCCACGACCCCATGCTCGAGCGCGCATGCCGGCGGAACCACGTCGACCGGGCCTCCTGCCGGGGCCGAAGTCATCCGATGCCCCTTCTCGTTCGCCGCCGACGAACTCCCGGGCGCGCAACGGTTCGTCTACCGGAGGCCCGCCGCCGGGGCGTGCGCGGATCGACGTCTCGGCTTTGTCCTCCTTCGCCTCGGCCGAGAGGCCGTCGGACGTCACGGCCAAGGCGATGGCGAACGGCGCAAGGAACAACAAGAGCGAAGAGGCCGTCTTCATGGGAGGCACAGGGGATACTCCTTCGATTGTGGTGCAGCACGACGGATGACGATTGGCCCGACGATCCGTCCGACTACGTTTCCAGAGACAGGTCCCATTCCGTCAAGGCCGACTCGATCTGCGTGCCCAGGGAACGAAGCTCGGCGTCCATCGGATCGTCCAGCGCGTCCGTGGCCACGACCGACGCGCGGTCGATGTCGTCGGCCAGAACCGTCAGGGCGGGATCTCTCGTCTCCGCGACCGCTTGGAACGCCTCGGCGAGATCGGCCACCTCGTCCTCGAGCGAAGCCGAGGCGGACGATCGCGTCCGGGATGAATCGTCCCTCTGCGCCACCGTGGGAGCTATCGTCGACGACGAGACGGGGTCTGCCGACCATCCCGGCACGACGAAGCGCACCAACCCGATCGCAAAGACGATGGAAGCGGCCGCCGCCATCGCGCCGAAGATCCGATAAGTTCGCCCCGTGTCCGCCTGGGAAGGACGCCGCGGGCCGATGCGGCCCAACTCCTCGGACACCGCGCGGCGGGTCGCATGGATCGTCGTTCGATCCGGGGCGGGCGTCTCGTATTCCGAGAGAACCGTGGACGCGAGCTCGTACGAGACGGCGTCGCGGGTGCGCCGCACCGTCTCCTCCGACGGCGAGGGCGTATCCGCAAGCCAACGGGCGAGCCGGCGCTCGTCGCGCTCGATCTCTCGCAGGATGTCACCGTGCTCTGTCATTGTCCTCCGTCCCGGTTCGCTCCATTCGCTCCTTCGGGCTCCAGGATCTGGCGCAGCCGCTTCAGTCCTCGATGCCCCCGGGCCAAGGCCGTGCCCAACGGCGTACCCATGGTCTCGGCGATTTCGTTGAACGACAGGCCCGAGAAATGCCGCAACATGATGACCTCCCGCTCTGCCTGGTTGAGCTGCCCCAACGCGACCTGCAGT
>CAZKCX010000300.1:0-8072 GCA_964550865.1 uncultured Planctomycetales bacterium | reverse complement strand
CATTCCACCTCCACAAGCTGTTCGGCCCGCGGACACCTGAACCCATGAGTTGCCGGTGCGGGACCTTGGGCTTGTGCTTCGTCCGCGACATGAACAGCTCAAACGTCGGGTCGTCGTTGAAGACCTCGCCTTCCACGCCGCCGAGAAACACCTCGCGCGTCGCGCCGTCGCCCGCGTAGTGATGATAGACAGGGATGCGTTGGCCGTCGCGGGCGCCCCCGAAGCCATAGCTGAACGCCGGTGGAGAGCTCGGATCCAGCGAGGTCTTCCTTTCGAGCACGCCCGAAACGGCCTTCACACCGACCTCATCCAGGAACTTCTCGCGCTCGGCGCTGTAGGACCGGACCGATAAGCGGTCGGGCGCGACCTCGAAGTAGATCCCGCCGAGGCCATGGGACCCTTCCGGCCTGCGTCGGCTCGGATCGAATCCGCCGATCCGCCCGTTCGAGACGTAGAGCCGTCCGTGCTTGCGGACGACCTCATAATGATGATTGTGGCCGTGCATCCAGGCAACGACGTTCGGAAACCGATCCAGAAGCGCAAGCACTTCCTTGGTATTGACCAGTCCCCGATAGCCCTCCTCGTCGCTGCGGGTCGTGCCGAGCAGGTTGTTGTGCGAGAAGACGATCGTCGTCCTCTCCTTGTGAACGGCGAGGTCGAGCGCGAGCCACTCGAGCGACTCCCGAGTGAGATACACCGTCCGCGTCAGCTCCGGCAAGGAGACGAAGTGTACCCCCATCAGGTCGAAGCTGTAGTAGGGTCTTGCCGGCATGTTGCCGAGTTGACAGCACCGCCACTCCGGATCGCCGTCGCGGGTGCCCATGACCTCGTGGTTGCCGGGTACGTAGAAGAACGGCACATTCCCGCATCCGTCGGCGATGATGTCCGTCCAGTCCGCCTCAGCGCGATCGGCCTCGGCACCGTGCAGATTGCCGTGTCGAATGTCACCCGTGTCGACGAAGAGATCGAGGTCCGGGAACCGCCGCAGGATGCGACGCATCATCTCACGCTGCTTGTCGGGGGTGGGCTGGACCTTGTTCGCCCACCCGAAGTGCGCATCGGCCACGACGAAGCCTTTCAGCACGTGCCGCCGAGCCCCGTGTGTCTCCGCGATTCCTGCCATGCCACTCGAGGCTGCGGCCAGGCCGACACCGCCGGCCACGAACTCTCGACGACTGAGATGCGTGTCTGTTTCCATGGGTTGGCCACCTCCCATAGCAAGCGGTCGATTCCACATCATCATATGGGGTAGGCGCCCGGCGGGCTTCGGCATTGTCGCAGATCGCGACCCCACGGCAAGGAAGCCGCGAAGGGCAGGGCGATTGCCCACAGCAGGTCGTACGAGTACCTATGCGACGCTGTGATATCTCGCGTTAGGAAGAAAACCTTCGCCCATTGGTTGCGCCCCAATACAAAGCCAGTCCTTCGCACCACTTTCGGTTGGCGTTGCTCCAAGCTGCGTTGCCTCCGTGCCTTGGCAGGATCGACCGGACGAAATTACAGGCACCTCTTCATCGGATTGGTCGTCCTGCTGACCCTGGCCGACTGGATCTCCAAGGTTCGCGCGCTCCACGCGCGACGAGACGTGACGACCGTCCTGGGGACGGGCCGGCTCTGAGCGCACCGCCTCCGCCGACCATTGCGGCAAGAGGCCGCTCGGCGGAATCGTCGTCCTCCCTCCACTCACTCCGTAGTCCACAACGCATACAGCCGGGCGTTTCGAAGCGTGATTCGCAGTGTGACGATCGTTTCGGGTTCAGGCATAGCCCCGGACTCCCACTCGACCGAAACGTCGAGGCCGTCCGCGCGGATCGGCCTGGACGTTGCCAGCGTTTCGCCGGACGCGCCGCGGACCTCGACGACGATCGGACCGTCCGCGCGGAGGGTCGTTGTGACAACTAGGCAGGTCAGAACCGCGATGCGCATGGTATGCTCCTGGGGGTTCAGATCCCAAGTCGTTCGCAAGAACGGGTGTCCTATGTGGCACGGCCGCCCCCGGCCGTGAGCCATGACACCGCCCAGCCGCGGGCGGCTGGGCCACAACGAGCGGAAGCCCGCAACTTGTCAACGATTCCTGCAAGAGGCTTCGTGATCGATCCCGCAGGACGAGAAGGGCCGGGGCACCTGAACGAGATCCTCTGGTCTGCGTTTCCTATGCCCGTAGGGACACGGAGCGCCTCAAACCGCTGCCACGACGCCCATGGGGCATCGGTCTCTCGACTTGACGCGGGAGCGCTCGGACGATCATCCCTTGAGCAGGGCGAGAAGATCGTCCAACGGCACGACCGCGAAGCTGCTCGAGACGTCGCTCATGGCGTACGGAATGATGAGCGTCCCGTTGTGCACCATGCCGCCGCAAGAGTAGACCACATTCGGTACGTATCCCGACCGCTCCTCATCCGTCGGCACCATGAGAGGCCGGGCCGTCTGACCGATCACACGCGACGGATCGTCCAGGTCCAGGAGCGTCGCGCCGATGAAGTACTGCCGCATCGGGCCGACGCCGTGCGTCAGAAGAAGCCACCCCTCATCGGTCTCGATCGGTGATCCGCAGTTGCCGATTTGCACCAGCTCCCAGGAGAACCTCGGCTTCTGGAGCAGCTCGGCGTCGTTCCAGAACCGAACGTTCGTGGACTCCATCAAGTACAGGTTCTCCCCGTCTAAACGAGAGATCATCATGTAGAGTCCGCCCACGCGACGAGGAAACAAGGCCATGCCTTTGTTCCGGGCATACTGTCCCGTCGTCGTGTGAACCTCGATGCGTCCGTCGGGATTGATCTGAAGGATCTGAGGCACGATGTGATGACCGTTGAATGCGGTATAGGTGCCGTAGTAGCACTTCATCCCGTCGTCGTCGGTGAACATCACGAGCCGCAAGTCTTCCAAACCGTGGGTCTCGTTTTCCGAGTAGGGGAAGACCACCAACTCTGAGGGATCGGCGTCGGGTGGGATCTCCAACTCGTAGTTCGAGCGGGCCAGCGTCAGCATGCTTCGAGTGGTTTCCTGCATGGTCGCAGGTTCATCCAACTGCGATCGCACTGTCTCCAGCGCGTCGCTTAGTTCCCCATACGTGAAGTGCTTCTTGAGCCGCTCGAGCACCCTACCGCCCAACTCGGTGTACCCGCCCATCTCGATCAGCTTGACGAAGAACAGCTCCTTCTCGAACAACTGCTCCTTCACCACCTTGAGCACTCGCGTGTACTGGCTTGAAGGCTCGATCGAGATGTTGCAGTCTGCGTCGATCGTCCCCCGCCGAAAGACGATCGACGACAGATGGCCTTCGCCGGTGGCTCTTAGACTCATCAAGAACCGTGTGCTTCCCTCGGGTAAGCCGTACTGGAAGTAGGCCGGCACCATGGAAGGATTGAAAAGCGCCGCGGATTCGATCGCGTATTCCATCGTGAAATAGGAGCCGATGAGAAGCCTCTGGTCCTCCCTGAGGGCACCCTCGTCGGGGACCAGATGTGCGACGGCCAGGTAGTGCTCCATCAAGATCTCGATGCCGTGACGATGCCGGGTCAACAGATCCGTGGTGAGCCGCTCGAGGACCTCTTTGACCTCGGATGCGGGAAGGTCCAGAATGCGTTGGATGATGCCTCGGACGCGGGTCTCGTCGCCCGGGTAGAACAACCGCGCGATCACGCGCTTCCGGTTCGGGTCCAGCCGAATGGGTAGACGCTTGACTTGGATCGGCGTGTCGTACATGGGAATGTGCTTTCGCTGGTCGACGGGGCAATCAAGCCCGTCGGTCGCTGCCGTCTACTAAGGCGCCGCGCGCAAGCCGAGACGCGAGACAGGTGTGCCGCGGGGCTCCCTCACCGTAAACGATTCCCTCGCCATGGGGTCCGTTCCATCATCCCATGAACTCCGGTCCCGGGCAACCGATCCCGCCGTCGGACATGGCGTCCGATCCGTGGATGACGAGGAGTCGATCACATCCAAGATCTACCCGAAGTTCAGTGCGTAGATCACGACCACGAGTTGGAGGAGGGAGACGACGACAGGGATGGCGGTGATGGCCACCGCCCACTCGGCCAGCTTGCGGCCGGTACGATCCTTCTTGCGACCGACGATCTCGCAGATCGCGACCACCAGGACAACGAGCGAGAACTTGAAGATCACAAGCCCGGGCATGCCCCAACGAATCATCACGCGGTCGGCAAGCGTGTTGATCTCGAATCCGCCCGCACCCACAATGACGGCCGTCAGCATGATGTCGAGCGCGGCTAGCAGCAGGTACCAGACGTAGACATTGGGATAGAGGACGGGACGAACGAGCATCGACTCGTACGACTTGACGGCCCGAGAGGACAGCGACGAAGGACCGGCGGAACGTACGGGCTTGTTCGTTTCGCTGCTCATGGGCATGTCCCTTCATCGGAATTATACCCCCCGGCGGATGTCCGGGTAGTGAGGGACTCGATCGGCGGACAAGTTCCGACGACCTCCGACCGCAACAAGTGAGGAACCACAAACATGGATCGAAGCAAGGATCGCCCAAGACGCACGTTGTGCACGGGTTTGATCGTCGTAGAGGCCGTGTACCTATCGGCACTCGGCATGCCCGTCCGAGCACAGCCGCTCTCCTCCGCCGTCCGTGAGGCCGTCCAAAAGGCCGGCGACGTCGAGTGCGACGCCAAGCGCGTCGAGATGCTCAAGGACCTTCGCAAGCGCGAGGACTTGCCGAAGTCCCTGGCCGCCGACCTGGACAAGCTCATCCCGAAGCTCCAGCGCTACGTGACCGACAAGAGGCTGCCGTACTTCAGCCGCACGACGTGGAAGAACAAGGACTACCCGTTTGGCATCGCCGAAGAATCTCCCCTTGCCCCGCTGACGTGGCTCTATCGCGGTCGAATGCTCTCATGGCTGACGATGGAGATGGGCAACATCTGGTGCCAGCCCCCCGTGCGCCGCGAGTTCCTCGACCGCGCCCGAGGCTTCTTCCAGCGCTATGCCGAGCGCTTCCCGAAGAACCGCATCCCGCGGATGTATCTCGGCGAGCCGATTCCGCCGCACAAGCTCTATCCGCCCGTCCCCGGCGCGCCGGCCTGGGCGGTCCGTCAGCGCGAGGCGCTCGAGCGATTGGCCGACATCATCGAGTGGTGGATCGACAACCGCATGCAGAGCAGCGGCGAGTTCGGCGGCGGTTGGGGCGACGACTGCGAGATGTGGCGATGGTGGTCTCCGGTGCTCATCGGCTTTCAGGATCCCAAGATCGTCCGAGCGCAGGCGAAGTTCAGCGAGGCCTTGCTCAGCCAGCCGCACATGAAGGGCGGCTACATGAGCCGCATGACGGACGTCGAGCACTCGGCCGAGGACTCCTCCGACGCGATGACGCCCATGATGCACCTCGACCCCGACAACCCCGACTGGGCGAAACGGGCGATGCGGATCGCCGAGCTGGCCGAGACGCGATGGATGGGCAAGAACCGGCGCGGCCAGCTCATGTTCAAGAGCACATACTTCAGTGTGAACAAGGTCAGCGACGACCCGAAGAAGGCGTGCGATACCTGCTATCACGGCAAGGCCTTCCAGCCCACGCTGCTCTACTGGCAGCGAACGGGCGACGAACGACTCACCGCGCTCTTCACCGCGTGGATGGATACATGGGTCGACGCGGCCATGCGGAGCGAGCGCGGCAAGCCCCCCGGCGTGATCCCCAGCGCGATCCACTGGCCGGACGGCAACGTCGGCGGCCTCCACAAGGACTGGTGGGACCCGCACAACACCGGCGAGCCGACGCTCTACGAGTGGCCCAGCGCCCTGAGCATGATGACCAACATGCTCCTGCTGACCAACTACATGACCGGCGAGGCCAAGTACCTCGAGCCGATCCGCGCGATGGCCAAGCTGCGGCTCGCCTACCTCAAGAACCGACCGCGATCGGTCGGCAAGCCGGGTGGGGAGATGTGGTGCGCGGCGAGGTTGGGCGGGCTGGTCGGCTCGCTGGCCAAGTATCGCCTGCTCACCGGGAGCAAGGAGTTCGACGAGCTGCTCGCGGCCGAGCGCTCGCCGTACATGTCGCTCCGGATGGGCGGCGGGAGGTCCGGCCTGAAGCTTGCCCTCCGCAATACGGCCGAAGCGCTCCGGGTCAACTGGCCCGGCTACACGAGCGAGGTCCGTTGGACCGATCGCGTGCTGCGCTTCCCGGCGCTGTTCGGCAAGGACCACATGTTCGTCCGTGACGTCGAGACGATCTATCGGCCGAACGCCGGATTGCTCTGGTCGACGGTCACGGGCGATCCTGGCCGACCGGGCTTCTTCCCCGTCAACGCCGTGCGCTGGCTGACGCCGCCGCGCGACATGGCCGCCCTGGTGACCGACTCCGGCAAGCAAAGCTTCGCCGCGACGCTGTTCCACTTCGGCACCGCGCCGCGGAAGGTGCCCGTCGAGTTGTACTTGTTGGGAGAGGGCGACTACACGCTGACGGTGACGCCGGAACGGGCGAAGAAGCCGTCGATCAAGAAGTCGGTGACCGTCCGCGGCCCGCGCACGCGCCTGGAGATCAAGCTGCCGCCGCGAATCCTCTGCGAGCTTCGGGTGAAGAGGTGAACCGGTAGGCCGCGCAGTTCTCGGTATTACAATCGACATGCCTGAGGGTTGAGACCTCAGGCTTCAGACTTTAGACCTCAGACTTCACGCTTCGGGCGCACGGAACGGGTCGGTCACGTAGCATGGGCATGCTTGTCGCGGCGTAGCATAGCGAAGCCGGATTGCCCATGAGTCTTCACGGGCGAAACGCCGGGAGGCCCGCCGCTTCAGCGGTGGGGGACGCGAATTCACAACTGAGCTCTGAGCCCTGAAGTCTGAAGCCTGTGATCCGAAGCCTCGAGTCTCTTCCTTCAGTCCCGAAGTGCCGGCATCCAATGAGCTGAAACTCCCCCGCCCCGCTCGGCGGATGAAGCGCGTGCGTATCTACCGATCACCTCAGATACCCCAGGCTTCGCAGCCGCTCGGCCTGGCGCGTCGTCAACTCCTTCCGGACGACGTTGTCGGAGTCCCGCCGCTGCTCCACGAACCGTCCCCGATCGCGAAGCGGCACATCGAACTTGGTCACCTGAAACGGCAATCGGTATTCCACTGCCGTTGCCAGGACCGAATCGAAACGGCGTACGATATCCTGATGGAGCGCGTCGTCGGGCCGAACGACAATCGGTCGCTGTTCGTCCGGGTCTTCGCGCACATGATAGAGCGTTTGCCGAAACCAGTGGTTCGTCTCGTAGTCCAGGATGCGAATCAGCTTGTGCGTCGGCGTTCGCAGTGCGTACATGTTGACCCGGTTCTGCATCGTCCCCATGCCGATATCGTAGCATTCGAGCAAGAAGTCTCGATCCGACCGGTCCTCCCCGGCGATCACCGGCAGCAAACTCTCGCCGTTGAATTCGATGTCCGAGGATAGGCGCAGGTAGTCGAGAATGGTCGGCGGCAGATCCAACGGCGAGGCGAGGCTGCGGGTCCGGTCGGACCGGATGGCATCGTGGTTCTTCGCCGACGCCGGCATTCGGATCGTGAGCGGGACATGCACCGTCTCCTCCCACACGTGCAGATGGTGCTCGAAGTGCATCCCGTGCGCACCGAAGAATTCGCCATGATCGGCCGTGAAGACCACCAGCGAATCCTCCCACAGGTCTCGGCCCTTCAGGTCCTCGATGAGAATCCCGATGGCCTCGTCCGTGAAGCGAATCTCCGCGTCGTAGCGGTCCACGTAGTCGTAGAAGTTGTACTGCCCCTTGATGAGCTGGTAGGCGGGGATCTTCCCTACGGGCAGCATACGGACCTTCGTGCTTTGGTATAGCTTTCGAAACCGTGGCGGCGGCGTGTATGGCCCGTGCGGGTCGATGAAGTTGGTGAACAGGAAGAACGGCTCCGGCGGCTCGGAATCGAGCCATGCCAAAATCGCCTTCAGCGTCTCGTCCGCCTTCCGCTCGTAGTTGTCATGCTTGCGGTTCGTGTCCTCGTACTCGATGTCGTCAATGCGATCATCGTACAGATCGAATCCCTGGCCGAGCCCGCTCAGCTCGGCGATCAGCACGAAGTTGCTCACGAAGCCGGCCGTGTGGTAGCCGGCCTCC
>CAZKCX010000299.1:0-8087 GCA_964550865.1 uncultured Planctomycetales bacterium | reverse complement strand
CCGGCGCGCGTGGGCGAGCAGGTTCGGGCTGAAGGCGTAGAGGGCGAGCGACAGCAGGCCGCCGGCCTGGCCGAACAGGCGGCTCGACCAGACGTAGACGACCAGGCCGAGCGCGATGCTCAGCAGGACGATCATTACGCGAGCGCGAAAGAGCATCGTCGGCAGGTCGTTGCCCAGGCCGAAGAGGAACTGGCGGCCGATCGACTCGGCGTCGGCGATCCACCAGGCGGGCTGGTCCATGGCCGGGAAGCAGTAGTCGTCGGCCAGGAGCGGCAGCGCGGCCCACATCTGGGCCAGCGGGGGCTCGGCGGGGTCGAGGCGGTAGTCGCCGGTGACCCAATAGCTGTAGCCGGCCGTCAGGCGGACGACCTCGTCGAACGTCAGGCTCTTATGCCGCAGGCTCGTGATCGCCAGCGCGGCGTGGACGATAAGGAAGATCGCCACGACGGGCCAGACACGGCGCGCGTGCGGGCTGTTCGGCGTTGGATCGGGTTGGCGCTTTGCGGCATCCATGCGTTGGTTCCGATCGGGTGGCCCGTGGCTTCGGCCGGGGGGAACGCGAATTCAGTACGGTATTCGTGTCCCCCCCTGAAGAGGTGGGCCACCCGGCCGCCGAGGCGACCCGCTACGTCTCCAACATCGTCCTCCCTTCCTCCCCAAGCAAGAACTGCGGAAGAGCTGCCAGTCCCCGCGGTCTTCCAAGGAGCGTCCGGGGCGCTCACCGTCCCGTGTCGATCCACACCTGGCGACTGGGGATGTTCACGTGGGCCGGCCCGGCGATCCGCCAGTGCGGGAACGTGCGGAACGTCGTTCGCTTCGCGGCGGCGTCGTAATCGAAGCCGAGGTGGCCTTCGGTCTCGATCGTGCGGCCTTGATCGGCGTCTAGCACCCGCTTGACGACGTAGCCGTGCGTTCGCCCCTGGCCGTGCGCAACGATGGCGACCTGGCCCGTCACCGTCCCACCGGTTGCGGGGCTTGCCTCGGTGACGAATCGGTTCGGGTTTGCGCTGTCGGTAGCCAGGAGCGCGCCGGACCACGGCCCCTGCGTTCCGAGCACAAGTCGATCGTACTCCAGTCGCGTTGCGTCCAGCATGTAGGCCCATCGGGCGCCTGCGCGATCCAATGCCACAACGCCGACGCGACCCACGAGCGTCAACCGCTTGCCGTCGACATCCACCTCGGTTTGCGCCGCGGTCTTCGGCGCGACCACGATGAGGTCAATGACCCCGCCTCGATCTACTTCGATCACGACGGACCGCGCATGGTCGATCCGGCGGACGGCTTGGATGAACGGCTCGCCTCGCGTCGGTTCGAGCACCGCGATGAAGCGGCTGGTGAGCTTCTCGCCCTGTCGTCGCAGGATGAGCGTGGGCATCCAGTAGTCGTCCAGCTTGGCGTCGGAGCTACGCGCGCGGCGGACCGACGGCGACCGTGCGGAGAACACCCGCAACCCTTCGTAGGATAACACGTGCGCTCGCAGCCCCACGTCGCTTTCCTTGACGGCGAAGCTGGCGACGAACGAACCGCTCGGCCTGCCCGCTCTGATGTCTCGAAGGAAGCCGTACGCGTGGTATCGCTTGCCCGCCAGGTCGAGATCGCTTTCGGCGTGATACGTCTCGCGGCCACCCCAACTCGGGACAAGCGTCTCGACGGCCTCCGCGCAGGGAACGCTCAGCGTCAGCGAGCCGTCCTCGTCGGCGCACCCGTGGAGGAAGTAGTCGTGCGTCGTGCCGCCGACGACGTCGAAGACGTCGAGCACGTAGTCCTGACCGTCGGCCGGATGGACGTGGACGAGCGTCCGCCGGTAGCGCGTGCAGCGATCCTTGTAGGCGGGGGTCGCGTCGACCTCGACGACCTGCACGGGCGCACCGAGCCTATCCATCAGCAGGAGATTCCCGTCGCTAGGCCGGGTCGCTTGCTTGGGGTCGGTCAGGTCTCGGATCAACTCGCCGTGGCGTTGCGATCGCGCGTCGACGACGACGAGATTGTGCGAGGCCGAGTTCAGCGTCCAGTTCCGCCACTTGGTGTGCGTGTAGCCGATGTCGCTGAGCAATTCCTTGCCGTGGGCGAAGAGGATGACGCTGCCGTTGTCGTGATGCGTGTGGCCGTAGCCGCCCGACCAGTTGAGATGGACCTGAAACGCGGTCGGACGTTTGCCGCCTGCGAGCACCGCGTGCCCCACGCCCGCCCACAATCGCGAGGGATTCTCCTTCGGCGCGGGCCGCTTGCTGAACCACCAGGTGTCGTTGATGGGGATGAGCCGCCCGTTGGGGAGCAGGGAAGTGTCGTTCACCTCGAGCGCCCGTCCGATCATCGGGATGCTCTTGCCGAGGTCGAGTTTTTCGAGGCGGCTCGCTCGCTTCGGGGGTTCGTAGCCGGGCGGATCGGTGTAGCCCTTGGCAACGTTGACGACGCGCATCATGTTGCCGATGGTCTGGGCGTGATAGCTCGGCGATCCCTCACGCCACCAGCCGTCGAAGAAGAACTGACGGTCCATCAGCGTTCGCGCACGCTCGACGGCCTCGTGTACGAATCGCGGCTCGCCGAGGACGCGACCGGCGACGACGAAGTCGTGGTACATCCCCGGCGACATGTTGCCGTAGGAGTCGCGATGGCCCATCGTCCAGACGACGGCCGCGTGGAAGAAGTCCTTCTCGATTCGTTGGCGGACCTCCGCGCCGAGCAGATCGGTCTTCCGTCGAAAGGCCCCGCTGTCGTGGATGAGGTCATATGCGCGGATGAGCTCGGCGGGGACATCGCCGTAGGCCCACCAGTAGTACTTCGCCGCGCGATAGGGCGTGAAGTCGATGGCCGTGCTCGGTGTGTCCGCCGGCCAGAAGCGGACGGGACGATACGGGTAGTCGTAGCGGATGGCGTAGTCGGGGAAGACCTGGGCGAACCGCCCGATGATGATGGCCGCCCGATCAGCGTATTCGGTCTTGCCCGTCAGCGCGTGGAGGTTCGCGAGCAGCAGCCCCATCCGGTTGAAGTATCCCCAGGCGGCGAACCAGGCGCGGGCCTCGAAGAAGAACTGGCGGCCACCGGCCGATTCGTGGTAGCGATAGACCTGCTTCGTCCCGGACGGCGCTGTGATCTGGATTTCCTTGTTGAGCGGGTACTTCTCGTGGGGAAAGACCATCCCACAGTGGCGACAGCGGACGCGGTTGGGCTCAGACAGCTTCCAGGTCAGTCCGCCGTCCTGCGATCCGCCCTCGCAGTTCGGGCAGCCGCAATAGTAGATGCCCGAGCAGCTCGGCACGAGGTCGTAGAGCCGGCGCTCGCTCAGGGCCATCACGGGCGCGACCTGCTTCTCCAGCCCCGGCACGTCGCGCTTGGCGTATTGCGGCGGGAAGACGGGGTGTTCGACGTTGCGTTGGGCCTCGTTCGCGGCGGCACCCTTGCCCAGGGCGGCGCGGGCGCAGGCCGCCCCGAAAAGGGCCGACGTGGCCACAACAACAAAGATTCGTCGAGCATCGTTCATGAGCGACCCTTTCAAGACCGCCGGCCATCATAGGGCGACGGGCGCTTCGGGCAAGGCTCGCGAGACTCCGCCCCCACCGTCCTGTGTGCCACTGCTTTGTCAGCAGTGGTTCTGCCTGACGTCGTCTCGGAGCCGGGCCTACTTGCATCGTCGCCGGCTCGGGCGTACAAGACGCATACGTCGTGGGCAATGGATTGAGCGCCCTCGTAAGGGCGCCGGTCACGGGCTCAACGGAGTGGAGCGATGAGAAGAAGACTACGTTCCTTGGCGCACCGTTGGCAGTGGAAGCTGACGGGCGTCGTCGCGTCGATCACGATCTTCGAGGGGTGCGACCCGGAGATCCAGGACCTCTGGACCACGGTCATCCAGGACTCCTCGACGGCCGTCATCAGCTCCTTCAGCGACCTGCTGACGGGCATCATTGAAGGCCTTGCCCAAGGCGCGGCGTGACGCGCGCGGCGCTGCGGATCCACCGCCCCTAGTCCTGGGGTAGGATCTCGAGTGTGAGGGCGTAGTCCCGGTATCCGACGGACCGCCAGAACGCAACCGCCCCGGCGTTCGCCGCCAGGACATCGACCGTCAACCGCCGGTCCTTCGGCCAGACGTCGCGGCGGAGGATCGCCACCGCCTCCCGTCCGATCCCCTGTCGCCTGCGATCCCGCCGAACGAAGAGTTGGCGAAGATGGATCTCGGTCGCGCGCTCTCTGTACAGCGCATGCGCCACCGGCTCACCGTCGGCCCCGAAGATCACGGCCTGGTACTCCCCTCCGAGCCAATCCTTCATCCGCTCGCGGAGCTCGGACACCGTCATCGGATTCCGATGCCCCTCGTCACGGATGAGCTGGTGGTTCCACTCGGCGAGGAGGTCCAGGTCGTCGTCGGTCGCGAATCGGTGTTGCATGACGCGGTGCCTTCGGGTGAGGGAACTCGCAGCTTCTTGTTCGCCCTTCTCTTGAGGCGGGGTTGAGGACAAGGCAACGGGAAAGCAGCCAGTTTCCCTTGCCCGCCGAACCATGCGTCATCCTACACATTGCGCCTCCCCGGTCCACAGGACAGTCTGAGGCTCGCAGTCATATCGCACTTGCTTGACCTGAGGTCGCGGTGAGGTAGGCTGATTCATTGGCGATCCAAACGTCTACGGCGCGGAACAAGCGAAGCCCCAGGCAACGAGGAGACGAACATGATCGAGATCAAAGACGAGTACGGGCTGTTCATCGGCAATCAAGAGGTCCCGGCGGCGTCCGGCAAGACGTTCGAGAGCACCAACCCCGCCACGGGCGAGGTGCTGTCCCGCGTGGCTGAGGCGGGCCCCGAGGACGTCGATCGCGCCGCCCGCGCCGCCGAGAAGGCCTTCGAGGAAGGGTCCTGGCGCAAGACCCATCCTTACGAACGCGCCAAGCTGCTCCGACGCTTCGCCGAGCTGATCGAGAAGAACCGCGACCGACTCGCCGAGTTGGACACATTGGACTGCGGAAAGCCCATCGGCGACACCCGCAACGGCGACATCCCGATTTCCGTGATGATCCTCGACTGGTACGCCGGCCTGGCCGACAAGATCGAGGGGCGCATCGCCGATCTCGGCGCCGACCGCATGGGGTTGATCCTGCGGGAGCCGTACGGGCCGGTCGGTCAGATCACGGCGTGGAACTTCCCCACGGCCAACGTCATCATCAAGATCGCCCCCGCGTTGGCGGCGGGCAACACCGTCGTGATGAAGCCCGCCGAGCAGACGCCGCTGTCCGCGCTCGAGCTGGCCAAGCTCGCGGCCGAGGCGGGCCTGCCCGAGGGCGTCTTTAACGTCGTCACCGGCTTCGGCGAGACGGGCGAGGCGCTTGTCCGCAACCCGATCATCCAGAAGGTCTCCTTCACCGGCAGCACCGAGGTCGGCGGTAAGGTCATGGTCGCCGCGGCCGCGGGTCTCAAGCCCGTGACACTGGAGCTGGGCGGCAAGACGCCCTTCCTGGTCTTCCCCGACGCCGATTTCGAGGCGGCCGTCGACGGCGCGATGTTCGGCTGCTTCGTCAACCAAGGCCAGGTCTGCGTGGCCAGCACGCGGCTCGTGGTCCATAAGGACGTGCACGACAAGTTCGTCGAGAAGCTCGTGGGAACGGCGAAGGACGTCCCCGTCGGCGACCCGATGGACGAGAAGAACAAGCTCGGCAGCATCGTCTCGAAGGAGCAGTTCGAGAAGGTGGACCGGTACGTCCGGGTCGGCCAGGAGGAGGGTGCCACGCTGGCGTGCGGTGGCGGGCGGCTTGGAGGCCCCGATCACGGCTTCTTCTATCAGCCCACGGTTTTCACGGACGTCAAACCCGATATGCGGATCGCTCAAGAGGAGATCTTCGGGCCGGTGCTATCCGTGCAGCGTGTGGACTCGATCGAGGACGCCGTGGCGATCGGCAACAACACCGAGTACGGCCTGGCCGCCGCGGTCTGGAGCCGCGACATCGTTACGATCATGAAGGTCGCCCGCGGGCTCAAGGCCGGCAACATCTGGGTGAACTGCGCGATGCCGCTGGATCCGTCGATGCCGCACGGCGGCTACAAGAAGAGCGGCTTCGGACGCGAGAACGGCTGGTGCGCCCTGGAATCGTATATGCGGTGGAAGTCGGTGCACCTCAACCTGGACATCCAGCCGACAGGCTGGGCGCTGGGGTAGAACGGTTGCTGCAACAGGCCGAGGCGAAGCGGAACCCGTGGTCGGTGCGAGAAGGGATTCACGCATAAGCGGGCATGGTGCGTAAGCGAAATGGGGTGGTGCGAGAAAGGATTCTCGCACCAGCATGGGATTCCCGCACCAGCGTGGGATTCCCGCACCAGCGTGGGATTCTCGCTCGTGCGAGAATCCTTTCTCGCACGCAAACCACCAGCGTGGGATTCACGCACCAGCGTGGGATTCCCGCACCAGCGTGGGATTCCCGCTCGTGCGAGAATCCTTTCTCGCACGCAACACGATCCCGTAGGGCGAGCCGTGGAGGAAGGGGCCAATGATGCGATTCCTATTGGCGTTGCTTCTGGTGGGCACATCGGCGGGTGCATCCGCCCGCGCCTGCACGGTGATCTACGGCGCACAGGGAGACATCGTCCTCGCCGGCAACAACGAGGACTTCTTCTACCCGGACACGAGGATGTGGT
The DNA here is from genome assembly GCA_964550865.1 of uncultured Planctomycetales bacterium. Classification (GTDB taxonomy): domain Bacteria; phylum Planctomycetota; class Phycisphaerae; order UBA1845; family JAFGLZ01; genus JAFGLZ01. The sequence goes on along the minus strand of CAZKCX010000299.1, from coordinate 1,471 downwards.
TCGTCCCCGCCAAGGGTGGCCAGTACGGCCACGTGTGCTTTGGGTTCGACGACGTCATCGCCCAGGGCGGGATGAACGATCAGGGACTGTTCTTCGACAGCCTGATGGTGCCGCGCCAGCCCGTGAAGGGTTCAGCCGAGAAGGAGAGGTACCGGGGCCGGCTGGCCGAGAAGGCGCTGGCCGAGTGCGCCACGGTGGAAGAGGTCGTCCGGCTCTTCGAGCGGTACAGCCGTCAGACGATGGAACGGGGGCAGTTCATCTTCGGCGATGCGACGGGTGACTCGGTCATCATTGAGGGCAACGCGATCGTTCGCAAGAAGGGCCGATATCAAGTCGCCACCAACTTCCGCCAATCGACGATGAAACCTGAGAGGATCTGGTGCCAGCGGTACAAGATCGCGGTTCGGATGTTGGACAAGTCACAGGACATCTCGGTCGATCTGTTCCGGCGGATCCTGGCCGCGGTGCACCAGGAGGGCAACAGCGCGACGCTCTACTCGAATATCTACGACCTCAAGAACCGCGTCGTGTACGTCTACCATTTCCACAACTACGAGAACGTGGTGCGGATCGATCTTGCCGAGGAGCTGAAGAAAGGCCGGCACAAATGCAGCTTGCCGTCGCTGTTTCCCAAGACGTATGCGGCCACGGTATTCGCGAAGAAGGCGCCGGAGTACGCGAAGGCGTATCGCCGGCGCCTGGCCGAGGAGACGCACAGGCGACTGCGCCACGCGCCGCCGAAGTGATCGCGTGGGGCGCGCCGTTTCGCTGGTGTCGCTGGTGCGTGAGTCCCTTCTCGCTGGTGTCGCTGGTGCGTGAATCCCTTCTCGCACCACCCCGCGCGCCGTCGAAGTGATCGCGTGGCGCGCGATTTCGCTGGTGCGTGAATCCCTTCTCGCACCACCAGTGCGAGTGCGAGAAGGGATTCTCGCACGAGCGGGACAAGGGATTCTCGCACGAGCGGGCACCACCCCCCTTCTTGCCGGAAGGGATTCCGGCCATGGTGCGTAAGGGATTCCGGCCATGCTGCGTGCGAGAAGGGATTCTCGCACGAGCGGGCCGGCTTCTCGCACGAGCGGTCATATCCTGTAAGATGGAGGCGGCGGGTGCGGAGAGTGGCTGGTGCGTCGTGAAGGGAAGAGGGAGAACGAACCATGGCCGAGGACAACACCGTCAGTCGTCGCGGTTTCATCCAGCAATCGCTGACCGCCGTCGGCGGGGCCGGTATCGCGTCGGCCGCGGCAGCCCAGCACACGGACGCCGCCGAGAAGGGCGACAAGCCGAAGCCCGGCGCCCTGCCGTGCGCCCAGATCGGCAACGCCCGTCTCAGTCGCGTGATGCTTGGCGGGAACCTGATCAGCGGCTTCATGCACGCCCGGGACCTCAAGTACGTCCGCAGCCTATTTCGCGCTTACGCGACGGAAGAGAAGATCCTGGAGACGCTGAAGATCGCCGAGGAGAACGGCATCAA
>CAZKCX010000298.1:0-8097 GCA_964550865.1 uncultured Planctomycetales bacterium | reverse complement strand
TGATCCTCAAGGTGTACTACGCTCAGAACGATGACGAGCGGCTCGTGGCCGAGGCGTCGAAGATCGACTTCGGGCTGGGGTTGCCGAAGGTAGGGTGAGGAAGATCATGACCGTTGCCCGATCATGCGTGGAATTGGCAAGAACGAAGGCGATTTGCCATCGCTTGCCGGGCGGCCCGAAACAAAGAACCAAATGCTCATCAAAAAGTTGGCATCAAGTTGGCGTCAAGTTCGCATGTACTCATCTGCACTCAACAGGACTTACAGCGATTTTTCTGCACCCAACGGGACTTGACAGGATGACGTAAACCCCCATAATAGCTCATAGTTAAGGTGCGGGCGTAATTCAGTGGTAGAATGCCAGCTTCCCAAGCTGGACGTCGTGGGTTCGAATCCCATCGCCCGCTCTTGAGAAGCAAGGGCTCGCGTCGAGGACGCGAGACCTTGTTTTTGAGTTCGTGCACGTTTTGGCGCATTCCGTCTTCGCCAACCCACCTGCTCCATCGCTGCGACGGCTCGTTGCATGTCGGCTTCGGCATAGACTTCGACGGATTGCGTAGCTTCTACTGGCATTCAGGATTCCCGCTTCCAACCGGCAGTCCGCACCGTCTACGGGATCGGCGACACCAGAACGTCGTCGAACCAACTCTGTCCTGCGCCCCCTTGCACGAGCTTGAGGGTGCCCGCACCGCTGACCGGCCCGGTCTCCAGCGTCAAGCGGGTCCACTTCGTGGTCCCTGAGAGATCGCCAGAGCTTACGCGCTTGCCATCAGCCTCCCATACGAGCTTCGCCTCGCCGCTCACGCCTTCGATGCGAACCATGGCCTTGACGCGATAGCGATCGCCAGGACGCAGGCCCTCTACGTAGCGCGGATCAAACCAGGCCTGCCAAGCTGAGCCCCCCTGCTTCGATCGTCGCCTGATCATGAGTGACGCTCTGCTCCGGTACCCCATCGCGGGATCCCACGCGCACTCCGAGCCCGCCGTCTTCGACGAGAAGCACCTCGTCGGATGCAGCCCTTCGGCCGACGGCTCAAACCCATGGGAAACGCCGATCCGCAGCGGCACTTTCCGCGCCGACGGCAACTGGAGCTTCGGGTCCCACACCGAATGGGCGAGCATCTCTCGGCCGGCCTCCTCGGAGATGGAGTAGAGCCGGAAGCGGATCTCCAGCGGTTTGCCGGCCTTGAGCAGCTTCAGCTCCTTCTCCTTGGCGAACTTGAAGTGGACGTCGTACATCGCGTGGCAGATCTCGCTGAAGGTGTTCCGCCCGGACTCCCCCACCAGCTCGATCACCGGGTTGTGGTGCTTGGCCAGCAGGAAGGCAAACGTGCCGTCGCGGGCGTAGAGAATGCGCCGCTTCTCGGGCCCGCGGTGCTTGTCGTGCGGCAGCCGGTAGCAGACGCCGTCGCGCCCCTTGTAGACGTAGTAATGGAACTGCTTCTTGTCGAGCGGCACGTTGCACATCGCCGGCAGGATGTCGCCGAACTCCAGGCCGCGGAGGTCGCGAGAGATCATCCGCTGCTCGCGGCCGGACCGGACGGTCATCCGCGTCCGCACGTCGAAGACGTAGCTCGGCAGGTTCGGGTCGTACGTCAGCGTCAGCCACGATTCCTCCACGACGTTGTTGGGCTCGTAGGCGTCCCGGTAGGCCCGGTCCTTCCGCAGGCCGATGTCGTGGCTCCTAACGTACAGCTCAAACCGCTCGGGGTCGGCCTCGTTGGCCGTCAGCTCGTCGATCTTCATGTAGAAGATCAGGTGCTTTCGCCACGACAGGCACAGCGGCCCGCAGGCCTCGCCCTTGGCAATAGCCGGCGGCCCGCCGGGGATCAGTCGCAAATCGTGCAGGGAGATCGGCCGTCCGATCCCCCGCATCTTCTTCGCCCCGCCGTGGAACCTGGCGACCCGCATCTCCCCGTCGCGGATGCCGTGCGCACCGTTGGGACGTGTCTCCCAGTGGAACCGAGGCTTGTGCTTCTTCAGGTCGATGGCCGTCTCGGCAATGGCGACATCTGCGCACAGTGAGCCGAGAGCGACAATTGCGATGGGTGCCCTCAAACGGCCTTCCGGCATATGCGATCCTCTACTCCCTAACGGCTGATTCACTCTCCCCCATCATCACCACTGCGTATCCTCGTCTCCGCAAGCGGACTCTCGCAACGACAAGTGAGGCCCCTCGTCACGGGCTGTCGTGCACCGCGTCGCCGACTTGACGCATCCATTCGATCTCCTCGGCCGACATCGGCTCGCTATCGAGCACGGTGAGATTCTCGCGCATCTGCTCGGCGTCCTTCGGGCCGGTCATCACCAGATGCACGGCCGGATGCGTCAGCACGAACCGATAGCAGTCCACGGCGGTCGGACGCGTCAAGGACGACGGGATCTTCCGCGAGGTCATCAGCTTGCCCCAGCGTGTGGCCGTATAGGCCGTGACGCCAGGCCCCTCGCTCTCCGGCAGACAGGGGAAGACCTCCGTCTCCGCGCCGCGGTGGGCGGCGTTGTACCGAACCTGGAGGATATGGAACACGCTTTCGCGAATGTATTCCTGGAACGTCGGTCGATGATGACACGAGACGGCCAGGAAGCGAACCACCCCTTGTTCCTTCAGCGTGATGGCCGCATCCATCAAACGGCGCGAGGGCGGCGAGTTGAACAGCCCAAGGATCAGGACGTCGGCGTGGTCGAGCCGCAGCGAACGCAGCGCCCGGCGGACGCTGAACCGCAGCAGGCTCGTCCATCGGGAGTAGGACTGGACGGCCACAATGAGTTTGTCGCGATGCTTGGGAGCGATGTTACGGATCGCCTGCCGCATCCCACCCCGACGAAGCGATCCCCAATAGAAGTAGTTGAGCCCGCGCTCGAAGGCCTCCTCGATGGCCGAGCAGGGCACCCCGTACGAAGAGCCAATCCCCAAGCGGCCGACCATCAGACCCGTACGGCCTAGCGGTACCTGGTTGGCAAGAGACATCGTGGCCTCCGGAACGGCGCGCCCGCAACGGTGCCGCCACCGAGCTGGGTCGGCGTCGGCTTCACTTGCTCATTCTACCCTGGCTTGCGGCGAGATGGCATTCCCGCCACGCGTCCAAGCCCGTGCCGGCAACGAGCCGGTTCGTTGACCCCTTGAGGGCTCATGGCTACGATTCGGCCATGCCTGCGCGAATCGGCCTGTATGGCGGAACGTTTGATCCGATCCACTTGGGGCATCTGATCGTGGCACGCGCCGTGCGCGAGCTGCTCGCCATGGAGCGGATGATCTTGATCCCGTCGGCCCGTCCGCCGCACAAGGCGGCCGAAGAGACGACCGCGGCCGCCCACCGCCTCGCGATGACTCGCCTGGCCGCCGATGGCGAGCCCGGCATGGAGGTCTCCGATTGCGAGATCAAGCGTTCGGGCCCGAGCTACACGATCGACACGGTGGCCGAATTCCGGCGCCGGCTCGGCGACGACGTGGAACTGAATTGGATCATCGGGGCCGACACGCTCCGCGAGCTGGCGACGTGGCATCGCGTGGAGGAACTCGTGGACGCCTGTCGCTTCGTCGTCGCCGCGCGTCCGGGGTCCGAATCCCCCGACCTCGACCCGCTCCGCGAGGTCCTGCGCGACGAGCAGATCGATCGCCTGCGAGCCAACCGCGTGGAGACCCCGCTGATCGATATCAGCGCGACGGAGATCCGGCGGCGCGTCGCGGACGGCCGGAGCATTCGGTGGCTCGTCCCCGAATCGGTGCGGGCGTACATTCACGAGCACCGATTGTATCGAACGCACGTTGCGGCGAGGACCGAAGGGCACACGGACCCAAGGCACCCGTGAGCCCTGGTCGGACGCCTGCCATCCTGTCCGACGCCGGGCACGCAGTTTCTGACGGACACATCAATGAGGGAGATCGCCCCATGGATTGCGAGACGCGCATGTTCATCGACGGGCAGTGGTGCCCGGCGGAAGAAGACGGTTTGCTGAAGATCCTCAACCCCGCCACGGAGGAGTCGTGCGCGGAGGTCGCCTTCGGCAGCGCGGTCGACGCGCGCCGCGCGGTCGACGCGGCCGTTCGGGCGCAGCCGGGATGGGCGAGCCGAACCGCGTACGACCGGGCGGAGATCCTCAAGAAGACCGCCGACCTGATGCGTCAACGTGCGGACCGGATCGCCCACCTACTGACCCTCGAGCAAGGCAAACCCCTGCCGGAAAGCAAGGGGGAAACGCTCGCCACGGCGGCGTTCTTCGAGTGGTATGCCGAAGAGGCCAAACGCCTCTACGGCCGGATCGTTCCGAATCACGTGGACGTCAAGCGGCACTTCGTTATCCATCATCCGGTGGGCGTGTGCGCCGCGATCGCGCCGTTCAACTTCCCGGTCTTGCTGCCGGTTCGCAAGATCGCGCCGGCCTTGGCGGTGGGGTGCACGAACGTGACGCGGCCGGCCTCCCAGACGCCGCTCTGCCTGATGGAGGTCTTCCGGTGTCTCGAGGAGGCCGGGCTTCCGCCGGGTGTGGCAAATCTGGTGACGGGCCCGGCCGACGAGATCGCCGAGGTGTTCCTCACCGATGACCGCGTGCGGAAGATCGGCTTCACCGGCAGCGTGGAGGTCGGCAAGGAGCTGATGCGGCGCTCGGCCGACCAACTCAAGAAGGTCACGCTCGAGTTGGGCGGGCACGCCCCGTTCCTGATCTTCCCGGACGTCGACGTCGACCACGCCGCCAAGACGGCCGTCTCCGCGAAGTTTCGCAACAACGGGCAGGTCTGCATCAGCGCCTCGCGCTTCTACGTCCATCCCGACCGGCGGGAGGAGTTCACAGAGGCCGCCGTTTGTCACGCCCGAGCCCTCACGCTCGGAAACGGGTTGGACGAGGGCGTAGAAATCGGCCCGATGTTCGACCAAGACGCCATCGCCAAGACGCAGAGCCTGATCGATGACGCCAAGAGCAAGGGGGCCGCCGTGCTGTGCGGCGGACGGCCGAGCGATCGCTTCGAGAAGGGCTTCTTCTTCGAGCCGACGGTAATCACGGGTATCACCCACGAGATGGAGATCATGCAGGTCGAGCCGTTCAGCCCCATCCTGCCCATCCTGGAGTTCCACGACGTGGAGGACGCGATCCGGCAGGCCAACGACACCCCCTTCGGCCTGGCCGCCTACGCCCTCACGAACGACATCAACACGGCCGTTCGCCTCGCCGAGGGGCTCGAGTTCGGCATGATCGGGATCAACGACTTCACGCCGGCGATGGCCCAGTGCCCCTTCGGGGGAATGAAGGCCAGCGGCTTCGGCCGCGAGGGCGGCATCGAGGGGGTTGCCGACTACGTGGAGGCGAAGCACGTCTGCCTTGGGGTTCCCTGAGCTGCCTGCAAGAATCCTTGGACAGTCGGCGAAGCTTGGGTGGCCCACCTCTTCACTTGTCCCGAGTTCCACCGAGGGAGAGGTGGGGGACACGAATTCGACCGGGGATTCGCGTCCCCATCGCGCGAGCGATGGGCCCCCTCGGCTAAAGCCATGGGCCACCCAGATACAAGGTCTTTCTGACGCACTGTTCAGTCTTTCTTGAAGGCAGCTTGGCAGGACTCGGGCCGCAGGCGTAGGCGCCGGGGTGGCGCGCAATCAAATGGGCCGGACAGATCGATTCGACCCATCCGACCCATTGGGGGACAAACGGAATTCGTCCGTCTACTTGCGGCGACGACGCAGGCACGCCAGCCCGCCGAGGACCAGCAGGCCCACGGTGCTCGGCTCCGGTACGTTCTCGATGGCATACACGTTGGCCGCGATGCCCAGCTCAAAGACGTCGCCGTCGTAGTAGTCGTCAAAGCCCAACTGATTGAAATGCACCGGGTATCCGCCGTTCCCGCCGTCGTAGACGGCCGGTGCGATGTTCTCCCACGCCACATCGATGAGGGGATCGACCACCGTGCCGAGGTCGCCGACGAAGTTGTGCTCGGAGGGGTCGGCGTCGACGTATTCGGATTGCGGAACCTGCCGCGTGCCGAAGAAGTCGACCACGTTCGGAGTCGCATAGTAGTAGGAGCCGAACGGAATCCCTTCGTCGTAGTTCATCATGTAGGAGGCGGCCGCCTCCACGTTGTCCAGATGATGCACGGCGACCAGGCTCTGCAGGGCACCGGACATGAAGCTCATGTCGGTGATGCTCACCTCCACGCCGCCCTCATCGAGATGAAAGAGGGGCTCGGCTCCGCGAACCACATCCCAAGCCGGGTTGGCCGCTCGAAGACGGATGTGCATCGTGCTGTACTCCGCCTCCGGGCTGGGATCGCCCATCTGAATCGAGAAGTAGACGCTCGTCTGGCCGGAACCCGCCATGCCGGGGTAATCGTAGTTGTCGACAATCTTGTAGAAGACGGAACCATCCAACGGATCCGCCGGCAAGATGTTCACCGGTGCCGATACGAGCGTGGATACGCCCTGCGTCAGCTCGATGTTCAGTGCCTGCGGTCGGCCGATAACGGCCGCGTCGGCCGTGACCGCCAGGCTTCCGACAAGAAGGGCGGTACAGAATACCTTGGTCAGTAGGTCACGCATTGAAATCTCCCCCAATCTCTCCGTCCTAGCGGATGCTTCGTGCGCCGGAACAGCGCGCCCGCGCACGGGCATGCTCACACGCATGCCGGCCTGTGGGTCACTGGCTCGTTCAGTCCCCCGGACTGAATCGTGCTTCGGCAATGACGGCGAGAAGCTGGTAAGGCTTGTAGGCTCACCCCCGTGAGTCATGAAATAGTAGGCGCGGCAATTGGCGAGTCAATGACTAGCTTGCGCTTTTTGCTTCATGTTTTTCACGCCCTGCCGATAGGTTATCGGACGCGGGTTCGGCCCCCCTCCTGCGGCTTCGGGGGTTTCACGCGCAGGCGCCTCGACCCGCCCCGAACGTGACGCAATCGACCGGGATCCCTTGACGTACGCCCCCGGGAGCGTGACCTTGTTGCACATGCCCGCCACCCGACAGGTCCGCAGAATCACCTGGGGTCTCGCCACAGGACTGGTGGCGACGGTCGTTGTCGCGCTCCTATATGGATCGGGGGCCTTCGTCCTGTGGGAACTGGACGCGCTGGACCTCTGGTTTCGGTATTGCAGTCAACTGGGGCCGTCCGAGCAGATCCTTCATATCGATATCAACGACGACGCACTCGAGCGTATTCACCGTTGGCCCTGGCCGAGACGCTACCACGCCCAGCTGATCGACGCGCTGCATGCCCTGGGGGCGCGCTCGATCGTGATGGACATCGTCTTCGCTGAGCGGCAACCTCCGCGAACGCTCATGCCCCACGCGGATACACCGGAGGAACTCGACACCCGACTGGCCGGTATGGGGGAAATAGACCGGGTCTTCGACGACGCCGAACTGGCCGCCGCCGTCGCCAAGGCGGGGAACGTCTACCTGGCCATGTATTTCGATCCGGCGTCGGCCTCGTCACGGGAGCGAGAGCGTGTCGAACGGATCCGCGCGTTGGCTGCCGAGCAGCCCGACCGACCGACGGATGAGCTCATCGCGGAAGCGCTCGAACGCGACAACGAGAGTCCCGAGGGGCTTTCCCCGGCCCAGTGGCGGGCCGGACGCCGAACGCACCTGGGTCTGGTGTTGGAATCGGATTTCGCGGCGAAAGCCACGACCCTCGCCCAACGGACGGACCTCGACGAGAAGAAGATCGGGCAGATCCTCGCCGGGCTCAAGCGCGACGTGGCCCAACGCCTGGTCCGACTGGAGCTGGATCGCGAGCCGGAACTCCCCTGCGAGGAGGTGATCGAGCGGATTCTCCCGTCTTCGCCGCGGGATCCGTTGGACGTCCGTGACATCGAAGCCGCCTACGCAACGGAGACGGCCATCCGAGCCTCGATCGCGGAGGCGCCTCCGGTGCCGGCAGCGAGCGAACGCCGCTTTCCGGCCGCGCGGGCCCTCACGCCTCCGATCGCCTCCTTGGCCAGGGCGGCCAAGGGCTGTGGATTCGTCACCTTTGAGGCAGACAGCCCCGACGGTGTGCTCCGCGAGATCCCGCTCGTGGCAAGATTTCGTGGGCGCGTCATCCGGCAGCTCGCGTTCGAGGTGCTGTGCGACACGTTGGCAGTCGAGGCGTCGGACATTCAGGGAATGGGCGCTTCAC
>CAZKCX010000297.1:0-8106 GCA_964550865.1 uncultured Planctomycetales bacterium | reverse complement strand
AGCACGACCTTCTTGCCGTCCTCGATAGCCACCCCAGCCGCCCCGGCAGCCGGTCGGCTTGACCAGCGCCGGACGACCTTCGGTGGTGCGGACTCATCGAAGCGCGGGAAGAGCGGATCACCCCCGGTCCGGCAGGTCACGGCCGCTACGGCGAAGCCGCCCCGACTCGTGCCGTCGCATACGTCGACCGACTGCAGCATCTTGCCAGGATCCGCGTCCGCGCAGAGCATCTGCGGGCCGGCGACGATCTCGAACTGACCCGTCGTCACGTTGCCCGGGAGGCACTCGTCGACGGTACCGTCGGCATACCTAAGCCGCAGGCGAAAACGGTCGACGTCCTCGATCCTCCGGAAGACACCGCCGCCGTAGACGGCCGCCTGGTCGCCCTGCAGCACGGCCAGCACGAGGAGGAAGACCTGGCTCGTTCGTCGGCCAACCGGGATCGTCAGCGTGGTGTCGGCCTCCACGCCCGTCGCCGCCAGCGCGTGCTCTTCGCCTCGCAGGCGAAACGGCACGCCGTGCGCGGTGATCTCCGCGGTCTCCGGCCAACCGGACACGTGCAGCAGGCTCAACACCGGCCCGGCCGACTGATTGCACACCGGCCCGATGTCGACGGCGCCGAAACCGTCGAACTCTGCGCCGACCCGGTATCTCAACACATGGGACAGCGGCGTTGACGGCCTCTGCTTGACCAGGCGGACGCTTGCGATCTCCAACTCAGCCGGGCCGCGCGCAGCCTGTACCTGAACGGCAATGCCACTGGCCTTGGGGATCTTCTTGGCGGTCTGATGCAAAGGCACCGACACGGTCCGCCATCGCCCGTCGGCCTCGAGGTCGAGCCCGCGGATCACCTCCTCGTAGCCGAGGTTGCTCGTCCCCTTGCCGAGCAAGGCTAGCGCGTAGTCCTGGTAGGCGGAGAGGTTCTGGGCCCGATAGCGCATCGCGACATAGGCATGGCGGGTCAAATCAAGCCGGCGAGCCAACGACCAGTGCCATTTCATGCCGCGACCGCCCTGCTCGACGCGGAAGACTGTCGCCGCCTCCTGGTCTTCCCGACCCACGGCGAAGCGCTCCGCCGGGTTCCCAAGCCACGTGGGCTGGGGTTGCCACGTTGCCTCGGACAGATCGACGGCTTCCTCGGGGGCGGCCGGCGCATCTTCCCTGACGCGTTTCACACCGGCCGGGATCGCGGAGGCCAGCGCCAACTCGTCGACCAACAGCCGCGCCTTACCCGCCGGTCCCGCCTGAACCTGCAAGGCGATGGCCGTGATCATTCGCCCTCGAACGATCGGCCTCAAGTCGACTGCGACATACTGCCACGTGCCGTCGGAGATCACGTTCTCGAGTCGAAGCGGGCTGCAGTCGTGCCCCCGGGCCCCGTCGTCCACGTAGACGAAATACGCCTCGCCGACGGTGCGCAGGTTCTCGGCCCTGTAGCGAATGACGAGGTACGGCGCTTCCTCCACGACGACCGCTGTGATCGATCGCGCCCACTTCATCCCCTTGCCGGGCGCATCGACCGCGAAGCAGGCGACGCCGCCTTCCGCCTTGACCTCGGCCGATGGATCCGGATTCGACAGCCAACCGGGTTGAGGTTTCCATGCCCCAACGGATGTGAAGTCCTCCGCCCAGCCGGCATCCCCCAGCGTGATGACATCCGCCGGCAGCCGACGGAAGGTCGAAGCAAAGAACAGAACACCCAACGCGCAACACAATAGCCTCACGTCCAGATCCTCCCTATCGCGGCTAACCCCCGCCGCCGACGCGCCGGCCGTAGAAGGGATTATCTACATCTCCCCCGGTGATCGCCAATCGGGTTTCAGGAAGGGTCTGTGTGAGCGACGAGAGCTTCCCGGAAGCGTTCCGCGTTCGCATGGGCACCGCAACCGTCTGCAGCGCGAGCGAGACCGGGAAGGGTAGCAGCGTGAAGACCGCCGTCACCGCCTTCGTCGGAAGGCGACGCAGCATCCGAGAAGCCCCACCATCGTCGCAATCAACGGGATCCCCTGGAATCCGCCGCACGTAAACACCGCCATCACCTCGCGGTCGGTCATCATTGGGATGGTGGTGGGATTGTTGTGATCGATCACGGCGTAGTTGGCGTCGCCGGGGTGGTTCGGGTCGTAGACCTTCCACCACTTGAAGCTGCCGCCTTCCCCCGGAACGGCCGTCAGCGTGACCTCCGTTCCGAGCGGATACGCGAACGGCGGGTAGTTCGGGTCGTTCGGCTCCAACTCCACGGTTCCCCCGCTGCCGTTGTCCTGGAAGGTCAAGTCCAGCGTGGCACAGGCTCGCGTCCATTCCCATGTGTCACCCAAATCGAGCCAACCGGACCCGCCGCCCATCATGACGGTCACGCCCCGGGCGCTGTCGTACGCCATCCCATGCTGGTAGCGCGGCGGCGGACCGGAGTCGCTGACGAGCGTCCACGTCGTCCCGTCCCACTCCCAGGTCTCCCCGTTCGGGCCGGGGGTGTCCCCTCCGAACAGGACGGTCACGTCCCGAGCGCTGTCGTACGCCATCGCGTGTCCAGCACGAGCTGACGGGCCCGTGGTGCTGACGAGGGTCCACGTTGTCCCATCCCATTCCCACGTCTCGTGTCCACCCCCACCCGCTCCGCCAAACAGGACCGTCACACCTCGGGCACTGTCATACGCCATCGCATGTCCGGAGCGCCAGGAGGGCCCTGTGCTGCTGGCAAGAGTCCAACTAGCCCCGTCCCACTCCCAGGTCTCGCGCTGCGTGGTTCCGTCAGAGCCGCCGAACAAGACCGTCACGCCTCGCGCGCTATCGTACGCCATCGCATGCCCAGAGCGCGGGGACGGACCCGCGCCGTTGCGCTCTGTCCAGTTCGATCCATCCCACTCCCATGTGTCTCCAACGTAATATCCGTCCCACCCCCCGAAGAGAACAGTGACGCCGCGCGCGCTGTCGTAGGCCATCGCATGGCTGTAGCGCATGGGCGGATGGCCTCCCGTGCGCACCGTCCAAGTCGTCCCGTCCCATTCCCAGGTGTCAAAGCGCTCCCATTCACCGACCAGTCCGCCAAACAGGACGGTCACCTCCCGTGCGCTGTCGTAGACCATGGCATGGAGCGCGCGCGAGTAGGGGCCGGGATAGTATGAGATGATCGTCCAGCGGGATCCGTCCCATTCCAGCGTGTCGCTCAGACGTTGGAAGAAGTCCTCCCCGCCGAACATGACCGTCACGCCACGGGCGCTGTCGTACGCCATCGCATGCGAGTACCGGGGCCAGGCGAAGTACGGCGGGAAGCCGCCGCTGCTCCGGCGCGTCCAGGTCGTGCCGTCCCACTCCCACGTCTCGTTATCGGGCTCGTCACTCCTCTTCCCGCCGAACATCACGGTCACCCCCCGTGCGCTGTCGAAGACCATGGCATGGGAGTGCCGTCCCACCGGGCCGCCGGTGGTCCGCAGGGTCCAAACCGCCCCATCCCATTCCCAGGTCTCGTTGGAGCCGCCACCCCAACCTCCATGCAGGACCGCCACGCCGCGGGCGCTGTCGTAGGCCATCGCGTGTCCCGAGCGAGGCACCGGGCCGGAGGTACTGACGAGCGTCCACGTTGTCCCGTCCCACTCCCAGGTTTCGCCGTTGTGGCTCCCGTCATTGCCGCCGAACAAAACGATCACGCCGCGGGCGCTGTCGTAGGCCATCGCGTGGTGCATCCTTGGCGACGGCCCCGCGGTGCTGACGAGTGTCCACGTTGTCCCGTCCCACTCCCACGTGTCACCGAGGCAGCCTCCATCTTCGCCGCCGAACAGGACGGTGACGCCCCGCGCGCTGTCATAAGCCATGGCATGCCAGCGGCGTGGCGACGGGCCGCTGCTGCTCGCCAACGACCAACTCGTCCCGTCCCATTCGTACGTGTTGCCGTCCGGTTCTCCGTCGTCCCCGCCAAACAACACCGTAACACCACGCGCGCTGTCGTATACCATCGCGTGCGCGAGACGGGGCGACGGATCGTTGGGAAACGGGTCGACCCACGTCATGCAGGCTTGGCCCCGGGCGGGCGCCGAAATCCCGCCGAAGAAGAACCCACCGAGCAGAAGAAGCCAGCCGAATGGTTCCAGCTGCGTGCTTGCTCTTGCCGTTCGCACATCGAGTTCCGAACCGTTTGCTCGGCTGAACATTGCCCTCTCCTCCGACCTCGATGTGAGACGCGAGCGGCCTTTCGCGCCTTCCATCCCCCATAACATCAGTTTACGACGCGCGCTCGCCAATGCAAGTCTAAACTGCCCATCGCTTGGCGCAAGCGCGCCGAGCGCGCACGAGATGTTCGCTGAGGATACGGCCGGCTAGAGGATCGCGTTGAGCACGTCTTGGATTTGCTCGGCTGTCGGATTGATACCTCGCTGCGCGAAGAGCGCTTTGAGGGCGTAATCAATAGCGGGACCGAGCCAGTGGAAGACGTCCGGTAGGTGCCGTCCGGGCGCCACGTCACGCTCGAGTCCTACGTGGCCGTCGTAGAACCCCACGGACGCCTGCTTAATGCTCGCCGGCACGTTCGGTCCCTCGGGGAGGCTCAACCCCGGCATATCTCCCGCGGGCGGGCCGTGGTACTCGCCGTATTGGCTTTCCAGAATGAAGAAGACCGGGTCGGCGCACTTCGGGCCCTCCAAAGCACGATTCCCATAGTACGGTTCATACGCCACGTGGAACTGCCAGCTCTCCCCCAACGTCATCATCAACTGCGATGGGGAGTGGACCTGACCGAGCTTCACGATCGAACCAATCCCCATCAGGTCATAGTATTCCTGCCCGCCGTCTTCCCAGGGGCAGATGATCCGCCGACAGAGCATGCTTCGCGTGTAGTTGAACTTGTTCTGCGTCTTGCGAGGGATCCGCTCAAACTCCGGACACCGGTAGAGGGTCTCGAACCGCGTGTACGGGTACAGCGAGCCGCTGCGCGGGCAGAGACCTTCGGGCCACTCCGATTCGGGGACCATCCACATCTGGTCCATCTCAACCGAGATCCAGTCCTCTTCTTCATACTCCTTCGGGCGATCCGTGGGCGCGTGAATGCCACGGGCAATGAAAGGGGGCGACTCGTCGTAGTCTTGGCTGTAGATCATGAAGGCCTTGACGAGCTGCGAGACCCGCGTGCCGCACAGCGTCGTCCGCGATTGAGCCCGCGCCTTGCTCAAGGAGGGTAGAAGGATCGAGATCAGCAAGGCGATGATGGCCACCACCACCAACAGCTCGATCAATGTGAACGCCGCATGTGTGCTCTTCTTACTTTGAGGAATTGCGATGCTGGAGGACGTCAGCCGGTGCGTGTGGATGCGGTACCTGGTCATTGCCCATCCCCTGCTCGGCCTTCGCGATCCGCACGTCCCGGACCACGTTCCACCCCCGCAGGTCGACCTACCATCAAGGATATACCGACTGGTCCAATGGTACCCTTAGTCGGACAACTTGGTCAAGGGAGTTCCGCCTCCACCCAGACACACGATCGTTCCGTCCGCCATCGCCAGGAAGAGTCGGCCGTCGGCCACGGCCATGCCGTCCCAGACCGGCACTGTCGAGAGCTGCAACTCGGAGATGCGGTTACCGTCCTTCTTGGACACGGCCCAGAGGGCTGCGCCGCGTTTGCCCTCAAACGCGCCGACCTGCTCGGCCATCTCTTTCTGGAAGGCCTCTTCATTGGACCGCCCCCACATCGCCTTCTCGTCGACGACGTCGGGCGGACCGGCCACGAAGAGCGTCTCGTCCGCGACGGCCATAGCCCGAACGATCAGCGGCGGGTGCTTGACGAGCCACTTGTAGTCCACGGCCGTGAGCTGCTCCGGAGCCAGCTTCGCCCGGTTCTTCCAATGAACGGAATCTTGCCGCGCGTTCTTGAGCCGCTTGGCTCGTTCGGCATCGTATGACTTCTTCGCCGCGTAGAGCCGATACTCCAACACAGACGAGTTACACAGAAGTTCCGGGTCCCGGGCGTAGCCGTACACGGCCTCCTCGTCGACCGACATGATCCGTCCAGACGGGACGTGCCGACCGGGAATCTGCCATTCGCGCCACCCCTCGCCGGCCGCCCGGCCGTAGATCCAATAGGATCGATGGAACCACGAGTCATCCAGGAAGCTGATCGGTGAGAAGAGATGCGTCTCCTCGCCGCCATGCGTGTCTTCGGTCTGAGGGGCCGTCCGCGTTCGCTTGCCGTCGAGGTCGAAGACCTGCGACTTCATGTAGACGTGCTTTCCGTCGCTCGAGAGGATGTCGGGCAAGGCAACGGGCATGTGCTTCCGGGCGATCTGCTCTTGGAGGTTCTTGTCTGTGCCGGGGATCTTGTCGTCGAGGACGGTCTCCGAGATCAGCTCGCCGCTCTTCGGTCGGAGGCGGATCATCCGCATGCCGTCGTCGAGGAACGCACATCGCCCGGCAACGGCGTACAGGACGTCGTCCTGAATCAGCACCGCCCCCGACACCGGCCACACCGACTCGACTTGCCCGTAGGACGTCAGACGCTCGTCCATGGGCGCCGCGCGGAAGCGCCAGACAAGCTCGCCGTCGGAAGCCCGCAGGGCGTAGACATACCCGTCCGCGCATCCGAACAGGGCCATCCCCTGGTAAATCGTCGGCGGCGAGTCGACCCGCCCGCCGGCGGTGAAGTCCCACACCCGCTTGCCGGACGCCGCATCGAGCGCGATCACCTGATGCTCGTCAATGGCCGAGACAAACAGCTTGCCGTCGGCGACCGTGATCGGGCTCAGTCGCGGGCCGAGCTTCGTCTTCCAGGCCGGTTGTAGCCTGGAGGACACGGAGATCCGCGTGCTCCCGCTTCGCTTGTTGTCGTGTCGATACGTCGGCCACGAGGCGGTCGCCGCGTCCAGCCTGGAGGGCACACCGTCGACCTTCCCATAAGCGAGGCCTTGCTCGAGCCGTATGTCGTCTTCCGGCACGTCGATGCGCCTTTCCTTGGCGGCGGGGGCCAGGGCATTGAAGCTGTTCAGCTTCGACTGGAAATAGCACGCGCAGGCATGCGGCGTGGCGTACAGAAGACCGTTGCATGGAAGCATGCCGTAAATGCAGCCGCCGCGAACCCAGTGATGGATCTCCCACGAGCCGGTGTCGAGATCGACGAACTCGGTCCCCGTCGTCGCCGGGATGAGGTACCGCTCCGTCGCCTTGCCGGGATAGCACCGCTGGTGCATGAAGAAGGTGTTGAGTTTGCAGATGGCCGTTCGTCGATGGGCTCCGGTCTTGAGGTCGTAGGCCTTGAAGTTCGTGCGGTCTTGCAGGCAGACAATCTCCTTCTTGGGATTCGCCGTGCCCGCGGCCCAGACGAGGCCGTCGATGACGAACAGGTCTTCCGGGCTGAAATGCCCGGACCTGGGCTTGCCCTTGACCGTCCACATCACCTCACCGTTGTCGGCCGAAAGGGCATAGATCTTGCGGAAGGGGCTGAACAGCACGGTGTCCCCATGCAGCACGACCTTGGGGGCATAGCCCGTCCGCAACGGTAGCTTGATGTCCTTCAGCGGCTCCGAGACCCACTTTCGCTTGCCTTCCTTCCGATCAACGCAAACCACATGTTCGCCGTCGTAGAAGCAGACATGCCGGTCGTCGACGGCGAGCGTCATGGGCGCAATGGGGAACGCCTCTTCCCACAAGACCTGGCCGTTCTCGGGTTGGATGGCCTTCAGCTTGTCGGGCGTCCGCTTCCATCCCCACCGCGTGCTGGCCCGGTCTCGCTCCCCCCAGCAGAAGGCGCTCTCCTGCTTGTAGTCGATCCACTCCCGATCCGCGTCGACCACGGCAAACAGCACGCCGTCGGACACGATGATGTCGACTGTCGTGGCCGTGTCCTTGTATTCGTGCAGGACCTTGCCCGTTGCGGCTTCCAGCGCAAGCAAGGGCTCACCGACCCCCGACGAGACGAAGACGGTCTCGCCGACGGCCACCAACCGACGGGGCATGTATCCCGGCCCGCTCTTGAGGGGATAGAGATGGTTGAACCACCGCGGCAGCTCGCGCTTCCACAGGGTCGTCCCGTTGAAGGCGTCCTTGGCCGTCAGGGTGTACTTGGCGGGCAATTGGATGGACGCGCGAGAGCCCTCGTCCATGACGAAGAAGATCCGTCCGCCGGCC
>CAZKCX010000296.1:0-8114 GCA_964550865.1 uncultured Planctomycetales bacterium | reverse complement strand
CTGGTCCCCAGTTGGCTCCGAGTCGGTGACGCCCCCGTTCTGAGGGGGGCGTCTATTTTACCCCTTGGTGCACGAGTTTTATATTCAACTGGTCGCAATTCTCCTCTTTCTGGAAAGGGGTACGACCGGCGTCTCGCCCAGGTAGGAGCCCGCTCTGCCGCTCCGCCCAAGCGACCTGCCTGCGGGTAAGCGGAACCCGGTTCCCGGACGTTTCAGGGGATTGATTCCCGGACCGAGAACATCTACAAGGCATGAAGTGCTCGGGGGATTCGAGAATTCGCTTTGGAAGGAGTGAGGCCGATGGCCAATCCGCTATGCCATTTCGAGTTTCTCACCGACGACCCGCGCAAGTGCAAGGAGTTCTATTCGAAGGTCTTCGACTGGACGTTTGATAGCGCGCCCAATTCTCCGGACTACGTGATGATCAACACCGGCCAGGAACCGGGTGGTGGCCTCATGAAGCGACCCGAGGGCTGTCCCGCACCGACGGTCGGCATCTACTTCCTTGTCGATGATATCGACGCCACACTGGCCAAGGTCACCGAAGCCGGAGGCAAGATCGTAATGCCCAAGAGGCCCATCGAGGGGATCGGGGCGTGCGCGGTCTTCGTCGATACGGAAAACATCGGCATAGGCCTCTTCCAGACGAAGGAAGCGTAAAAGGCAAGGGCGAGCGACATGGCCCCTGCCGGGCTCGATCCTGCCGGCAGGTCCTGCCGTGCCACACCTTGGAAAGGTCGCGAGAAGGAACCGATGGGAAACTCGCTTTGCCATTTCGAGTTGTTCAGCGCCGACCCGGCGAAGGCGCAGGCCTTCTACGAACGGGTCTTTGCCTGGCGGTACGAGAGAGCGCCCGAGCAAGAAAACTACACCATGATCTACGCCGGCACGGGGCCTACCGGCGGACTGATGCCCATGCCGGCGAATTGCCCCGCGCCGAGGACGATGGTCTACTTCGCCGTCGACAACATCGATGACACGTTGGTCAAGGCAGAACAGGCGGGCGGAAAGGTCGTCATGCCGCGGATGCCCATCCCGGGCGTGGGCGCGATCGCCGTCCTCGCCGATCCCGAGGGCATCCGCATCGGGATCTACGAAGACGAGTAAGAGCCCTTCCGGAGTGGTCAACCCATCTCGTACAGCAACGCATTGCCGCGCTTGCCGACGGTCTCGACCGCGGCCATCTTCCGGAGGCAGTACGCGATCTTCTGAGCCATCCACCGCGGTCGATCCAGCCCCTTGGCGAGGTCGGCCGTGGTGAACGGGTGCGGAAGCCGCTCCGGCAGCCGTCTTCGGTAGTCCTCGACGGAGGCGAAGCGTGCCCGCTCCAAAACATCGAGGAGCCTTCGGTCGTGGGTGCCCCAGCCACGTCGACGCCACCGTCCCCGCGTGTGCTTACGACGGATCTCCTCCTCCTGGATGAGAACCGCCTCGACCTCAAACGTCGCGCGAGGCACGAGGTCCGCGACGCTGACGAGCTCGTCGAAGAGATCGAGCACATCACCCCGCTTGGGGGACTTCCGGCGGCTCAACGTCGTCAAGCCCCCGCTCGCCAGACGAGCGATCCACTTCTCCTGGGCGATCGGATGAACCAGCCGAACACGGTGGCGCTCCGTCAGGTCCGCGAGCTTCCGCTTCGCTGCCGAGAAGTTCCGTGTCTGGATCTCGATCAGCAGGTCGTCACGCACGATGTCGACGTGGTAGCCGTCGACCTCGACCTCGAATCGATCGCCCGGTTCGGCGTACCACGCCTTCATGGCCGCGTGGAGGGAACGCTCGCCCATCGTGCCGATGCCGCCGCGTGACGGCTTCGCCTTCGGAGGCGGTGACGACTTGGGCTTGGGCTCGGTTCTCGGCATGGGCACTCCGTTGCCCTGGGGCTCGGCTCAATCGCGCGGTCTTTCGGCGGGCAAAGCCAACGCGTCGATGGCGTCGCCGGGCGTTTCGAAAGAACGCCACAGCGATTCACGGAGTGAATCGCCGCAATCCATAGACAGCAACACCTCACGGCAGGCCGACGTCCTTCTCGTAGAGATAGTATCGGCCCCACTTGTGCTTTTCCTTCGGAAACGCCGGCGGGCGCGTCTCGCAGATCACGCCATACGTGTCGGGCCTGCGCTTTCGGGGAAACGTGTCCCGGGCGTTGGAGGCCAACTCGCCCCAGTAGCGCATGCGCGGCCCGCCCAACGTCACACGCGCCTGGATGATGGCCTCGCGACTCTTGCCCGCGGCGGCCACGACGGTTCCTCGATGGTCTACGATCGCACTGCACCCGTTCTGTCGGACCGGTCCGGCGCCGGGCATCGCGCAGGCCACGACGCAATGATGATCGGTCGCGCGGGTTCGCAGTCGCGCTTCGGCCACCTGCTCTTCCTCGTCGGGGAAGTTGTAGCCGACGGTCGGGTGCAGGATGGCCTGCGCGCCGTTGAGCGCGAGGCAGCATGCCGCCTCCGGGAAATCGATGTCGTAGCAGATGAGGAACCCCACACGGCCCACACGTGTGTCGAACACCGGGTGGGTGTCCCCCGCGACGAAGTTCGTCACCTCCGTGCCGTCTTGATCGTGCCAGCCGGGCAGATGCACCTTGCGATAGACGCCGATCGTCGAGCCGTCGGCGTCGGTCAGCACGCCGTCGTTGCTCATGTGGCCCCCGTCGTCGACCTGGTAGAGGCAGCTCGCGATGATCATCTCGTGCTTCTTGGCGATCGGACGGATGGCGTCGAACCACGCCTTCTGGCTCCAGCGCAGGAGTTCAACGTTCTTGTCCCGGTTTTTCCGGCTTAGGGTGCGACTGGCCGTAAGCATCGCCTCGGGCAACAGCACGAGATCGATCCCGCGTCGACCGGCCTCGTCCAACAACCCGCAGACGTGCTCGATGTAGCGCGTTTCGACGTGCTCGAAGAACGCGCGGTCGAACGCCTTGCCGTGCGCGTTGAGGCGGGCGTTATAGTTCTCGTAGCGCTTCGGCTCGGCCTTGTGCCAGTCGTACAGCTTCAGCCCGACGGGGCGGGTCTGGATCACACCGAAGATGGAGTCGATCGCCTTCATGCCCGGCCTCCCCTGCGCGGTATCTTCTTCGTTCTTTGCCGCGTTGGCGGACAAACCGTCGGCGCCCTTGTCCCCCAAGACCGTCCCGGCGACGGCTGCCGTGCCTCCGGCGAGGAAGTGGCGGCGTGTGATCCTCGAAGCCTCCGGGGAGCTTTCGGTCCCCACAGACTTGTCGCTCTCGGACGCCTCGGCGACATCGCCACCGTCGGAGATCGACGAGAAGTCCACCGCGTCGAGCAGCTCGACCGCACTGCCGAGCAGACCCTCGCACGCCCGCAGCTCCTCAAGCGTCAGCCAGCGATGCTCCGATGCTTCAGCCGGATTGAGACGAACGCGCTGGTCGAGATCGACCATCCGGACGTGCCAGAAATGCAGGATGAGAGGCTCCTCGGGGTCGGTCCATTCCCATAGCTTGGCGACCGGCTCGACGTCCAGGCCGGCCTCTTCGCGAACCTCTCGAGCCGCCGCCTCGGCGTGCGTCTCGCCGTCTTCGACCGCCCCGCCGGGGAAGCACCACCATCCCGGTAAGGGGATGGTCTTTGCGCGACGCAGGCACAGGAATCGACCGTCTCGACAGACGACACCCACGGCGCCATGGATTACGTTGTCCCCCGATGCGCTCATGCCTAGCAGTTTAGCATCGGTCATCGCGTCCTGGCTAGGCCAACCGACAAGCCGAGTCCGACACAGATAACGCTCCCGCTTGGAGTACGGCAGCGTTGTCTCCCACGGCGCGCCTGGGTAGCATAGGTGTATGCCGACGGTCTTGCAGAGCGGACCATTTCGGTGCTTCTTCTACGCGGGCGATCGGAACGAATCGCCGCACATTCATGTCGAACGTGACGACGGTGAAGCCGAATTCTGGCTCGATCCGGTTCGGCTGGAACACAGCCATGGCATCCGAAGCAAGGACATCAATCGGATGCAGGAACTCGTCCCAAGGCATCAAGACAAGCTGTTGGAGGCGTGGAATGAGTTCTTCCACGGTTGACACGGGAGCGGCCGCAGCCATTGGGGTCCACGTGACCAAAGACACATTGACCGTCGAGCTGGCGGATGGTCGGACGATCACGGCGCCCTTGGCTTGGTACCCGCGTGTGGCGCACGGCACCGTCAAGGAACGCAAAACCTGGCGTCTAATCGCCCGCGGTCGAGGGATTCACTGGCCGGACCTCGACGAAGACATTAGCGTGGCGAACCTCCTCGCGGGTCAACCATCCAGCGAAAGCCAAGCATCCCTCAAGAAGTGGCTGCTGGCAAGGGAAGGCAAGCAGAAGCCGACCCGTGATGGTCCAAGCCGTAAGGGGGCGCCGTAAGAGATCTCGCACGATCACCGATCTGACGATCGAAGTCCGCGCATTCGTCTATCCTACCGACCCCAGTCTTCCCACAGGACGTCGCGGAAACACCATGCTTGTTTGTTGAGCGTTCGCATCACGAGTGCAAGGCCGGCTTTGGGCCATCGATTCGTCTTCGGGCCGTTGGGTCGGGATGAGTGGAGAGAATAGTCGGCGCGACAGACTGGGGATTCGGAAGTGCGTGGGGATGGTCCCCAGCCTGCCGCACCAGCATTCTGAACGGGCGCCGTTCCGAATGGTCGCCCGCGGTCGATTGCCCCGCCCATCCGACTCGCCGAGAACGGGGCGAGCCCGGCGAGGTCGGACAGGCGTGCTGCAGGGGTATGAAGCCTCACGACCGAGCCGTCTTCGCCCACGGCGATAGGCCGTGATGGGTTCTCTGCCGGAAGGACAGTCCTTCCGGTCTCGTGACTTCCTCGACGACGGGCAAACGCCTGTCGGGCCCAGGACGACCCGACGTGGTTGGCCGAGACGCCGTGGCTTGATCCAGCAATCGCCCAAGGTAACCGCCGTATCGCGCGGTGCGCGCGGCCAACCGCGGCCTCCGTCACCTACGACGGACGACAAGCCGGAACGTTAGACACGATGCCCCGTGCAGTGTTTCGGCCAATTCCGGATTTGCCGACGATTCTCGTGGCCAGTAGGATCAAAGCGCGTAGCGGCGATTTCGGACGGCATCGAGCCCCGGGAAGGGATCCCCGATTTGTTCTCGGGCGCGACCGGACGGAGATCGTCAGGAGGTGACAAGCGCTTCATATGGGAAGACTTGCGTCGACGGGAGCACACGCGTGGCGAACACCCCATTCAAACGGCTACTGGTACTGGGCATGGACGGGCTTGATCCTAAGCTGCTCGAGGAGCTCATGGACGCCGGAGAGCTGCCGAATTTCGCGAAGCTTCGCGAGACCGGCAGCTTCGCTCGAATGGCCACAAGCAATCCTTCGGAGAGCCCGGTGGCCTGGGCGAGCATCGCCACAGGGACCAACGCCGGACAGCACGGCATCTTCGATTTCATCGTCCGTAGGCCGGGCACCTACCTGCCCGATCTGAGCCTCATGCAGCCGAACCCGAAGAACCTCACCGGCACCCGAGAGAAGATGTACCTGCCCACGCGAAAGGCCGAAGGGTTCTGGTCGTTCACCTCGCGGGCGGGCATCCCGACCACCGTGGTTCGCTGGCCGGTGACGTTTCCGCCGGAGGAGGTCAGCGGCCACATGTTGTCCGGGTTGGGCGTCCCCGACCTCGCGGGGAGGGCGGGCAAGTACAGCTTCTATACGACGACGTCGGACCCGGACGATTCCGCAAAGGACAAGGTGACACTCGTCGAGTGGTCGGGCGATTCCATCCGGACCGAGCTGCTCGGCCCGCCGATCAAGGGCGGAGCGGCCAAGACACCGTTGGAGATCACGCGGCAGGGGGAGGGTGTACGGATCAAGGTCGGCAAGACCACGATCGACCTGGTGCCCACGCAGTGGTCGGAGTGGATCCGCGTCCCCTTCAAGCTCGGCCTCTTCCGCAAGCAGACCGGCAACGTGAAGTTCTACCTCGAAGCGATCGAGCCGACGCTGAAGCTCTTCGCGACGCCGGTGCAGATCGACCCCGCGAATCCCGCCGTGCCGATCACCCACCCCGACGAGTACGCCGGCGAGATGGCCAAGCGGTTCGGGGCCTTCTATACGCAGGGACAGCCTGAGGACACGCATGCCGTCACGGACGGCCGCGTCGGGATCGAAGCCTTTCTCGAACAGTGCCGGGAGATCGCGACCGAGCGCGAGCGGATGTTCGATGCGGAGCTGGCGGACCTCACCGAAGGCGTGCTCGCCTTCGTGTTCGATCACTCCGACCGCATCCAGCACATGTTCTGGATGACCCGCGACCCAAGCCACCCCGCCTACGACGCGGAGTTTGCCGAGCGGTACGACCACGTGCTCCCGGATATGTATCGGGAGATGGACCGGCTGCTGGGCAAGGCCATGGCGGCGCTCGGACCGGACGATGGGCTGATGGTGATGAGCGATCACGGCTTCGGATCGTTTCGGCGGTCGGTGCAGCTGAACACCTGGCTTGTGCGAGAGGGCTTCCTGGCCCTTCGGCCCGGCAAGGAGGGCTCCGACTCGCTCTTCCGCGACGTCGACTGGAGCAAAACCAGGGCCTTCGCCCTCGGCTTCGGCAGCGTGTACATCAACGCCAGGGGACGAGAGCAGGCGGGCATCGTCGATCAGGGTGACGAATACGAAGCGGTGGTGACGGAGCTGACCGAGAAGCTTCAGGGGATGACCGACCCGGCCACCGGCGGCAAGCCGATTCGCGGGGTCTACCGTTCGCGTGACGTCTACGAAGGTCCGCAATCCGAACGGGCGCCGGATCTGATCGTGGGCTTCGGTGAGGGGTACCGCGCATCGTGGGAGATGGCGATCGGCGGGGCGCCGGCCGGGGATATCTTCCGCGACAACGCAAAACAATGGTGCGGCGATCACCTGGTCGACCCGTCGCTCGTGCCCGCGATCTTCCTGGCGAACTTCAAGACGAACCGTCCGGAGGTTCGCGTGGAGGACGTCGCGCCGACCGCGCTGGAGGGCTTGGGGCTCGAGGCTCCCGCACACATGGTGGGGCGGTCGTTGATCTGACCGCTCGATCGCGCGCGTAGAACATCCCTTCTGCGTCGTGCGGTGGGAAGCAGGTCTGAGGCTTGCGGGTGCGCGGGAGGCTGGGTTTCCAACCCGTGGTGCCGAGCGGGAGAGGGCAGATCCTTCAGACCTTGTCGTCCTCTTCGAGGTCGGCGAAGGGGTCGTCGTCGTCCTCGTCTTCGTCGTCGGTGCCCCCTGCCATCGCCTCGAGGGCGTCCTTGAACGGATCGTCCTCGTCGTCCTCCCCTTCCTGCTCGTCCTCGTCGAAGGGGAAGTCGTCGTCGGAGACGCCCTCGTCCTTCTCCTGCACCTCCGACTCGTCTTCCGGGAGCTCCGTCTTGCTGGTCTCCTCGTCCTCTTCCCCACCGCCGATAAGGACGTCGTCGATGAGGTCCTCGCTGCTCGGCTGCTTTTCGTCCTTCGGGGCGAGCCGCACGGGTTTCGGGTCGGCGGGCTCTCCGGCGATCTGCACGACGAATACGACCGGCCCGACGATGATTTGATCCCCCGGCTTGAGCTCGGCCTCCGCGACGCGCTTGTTGTTCACGTACGTACCGTTGCTGCTGTTGAGGTCACGGACGATGACCGCATCCTCTTTGTGCTCGAACTCGCAGTGTTCCCGGCTGACTTCGTTGAGGGGAATCCGGTAGTCGCAATCTTCCTTGCGCCCGATGACGCTCTTACCCTCCTTCAGAGGGAACCCCTTGCGCTCGCCGTCCTTCTTGAAGTAGATGAGCATAACGTCCATTGGCCCGCTGCCTCCGCCTGCTCGGTTGTGGGCATCTCGGCCGACACACCCTATCGTCCGAGACCATATCGGTTCGCGCCGGCCTGTTCAAGCCCGCCCCCACGGTGCGCACAATCGCACGGAGGCGGGGCTCACCCTCACCTCCGAATCCACCCAGACCTGCGCTTCCGACACGGGAACCCGCGTGTCATTCTCTCGTCAGGCTCGAGGCGACGTCAAGCAACCCGTTGCCCGCCGATTCAGGCCGACGCCCGTCCGAACGTCGGGCCGACTTGGCCCATCGCCTTGAAGATCGACCCGACACTCAGCAAGCCCAGCCCGACGGCGGCAATC